>CANQZL010000187.1 GCA_947628325.1 uncultured Bacilli bacterium | reverse complement strand
TCTTTTTGGCGTGGGATACTTTTCCATTTATAACTTTCTATTAAAAATATATTGACTTTTAATAGTTAGTCACCTACTATAATTAAGTATATAATACAATTTTTTTCTTGGCAAGAGAAAGAAGATTATAAGTTTTTTCTATCTCTTAACATTATATTTTTTTCTTTTTGCTGTCTTGCAAATTTAGAGCGGCTTTCTTTTTTCTTTTTCATTAATACTTTATCTAATGGTTCAAGACTAGATTTCATATCGTTAATAACAAAAGTTGTTTCATTTCTTGGATCTGCTCCTATATATTCTAATTCTGATTCTTGATTTTTGCTAATATCATATCTAGAAATATAAGAAGTATACGTTCCTCTTCCACTAGTCATCATGGATAATTCTAAAGGAAAATTCATCATATTAGAGGCAGAGGCTTCCCCTTCAATAGTTATTATTTCAGCAAAACGATTTGTAATTTCATAAATAGCATTTTTAGTAGATAATGATTTTATAACAGAACTTAAATCTTTTTCTGGTATTGTTATTACATACTTTAATATTGGTTCTAATAATTTCATTTTAGACTTTTTCAAACATCTAAATAAGGCAAGTGGTGTAATAATATTAAAATGCATAGGATTGCTTCCCATAGAATCAAATTGACCATCTATTAAAGCCACTTCCATATCGGTTAACTCCCAACCTTTTAATCCTTGTTTATGGTAATAATTTATTAATCTTTCAACTTGTCTTTGATATTTTAAATGTAAAAAATCTGTTGAGACTTTTGAAATATATCTAAATCCACTGCCTCTTTCTAGTGGAGTTATTTCTAATTCTATGCCAGAAACTGTTGTATATGTTGCTTTAGCTCTGGATGAAATAGTCGGCACTTCTTTATGTATAACGATAGGATTTTCAATATTTGCTTTTAAACCAAATCTTTCATCTAAAAGCGTTTTAACTATCTGTGCTTGAACTTCACCCATTAAACTACAAAAAATTGAATTAGTCCTTTCATTATATCTTACATTCAAATAAGGATCTTCTTCATTTAAAATTCTTAATGCTCTCATAAGTTCAATTGTATCTTCTTTTCTTTCTGGTTTAACTTCCATTGTTAATAAAGGTTTAACAAAACTTATATATTTATCAAATCCTTTTTTGTTGCCAATAATTTGCCCACATTTAACATCAAGCCCATTAACTATGGCAATATCACCACTATAAACCGTATCAACAGGAATCATTTTTGCACCATCTGAAATAGTTAAATTTTTAACTTTTTCTGTTTTTTCTTCGGTAGTTTGAACTATGTCACGATTTTCAAGTTTTCCATTTAAAACTTTAATATAAGCACTTTTACCATTTTCATCAACTCTTATCATAAAAACATAAGCTGATAATTCACTATTTATATTTTTAATAGTAGCTGGGATGTATTTAGATATTGCATCTACTAAATCTTTTACTCCAATATCAATTAAGGCACTACCTCCAATAACGGGAAACAATTTGCAATTAGAAGTTAAAGCATAAATTTTATTATATAACCAATTACTATCAATATTTTCACTATTAAGGTATTTTTCTAAAACTTCATTATCAACCATAGATAATTCTTCAATGATATCTTCAATTTTAGAATCTTCAATTTTTATTTCTCCATTGCTATTTTTAACATGCTTTAAAGTTATTGTGGGAATATTTAGATTACTTTGAAGTTCAGTAACTACTCTGTCAAAATCAGCTCCCAGTCTATCCATTTTATTAATAAAAATGATAACAGGAATATTTTTTTCTTGTAAAGCTCGCCAAATTGTATAAGTTTGAGCTTCTAATCCTTCAACCCCTGAAATTACTAATATTGCACCATCTAAAACATTAATGGCTCTTTCAACTTCAGCAGAAAAATCTACATGTCCTGGTGTATCAATTAATTGAACTATTTTTCCACTCAATTCAAAAGAAACAATAGAATCTCTAACTGTAATACCTCTTTCTTGTTCAACTTTCATATTATCAGTAACAGTATTACCAGTATCAACTCTCCCAATATGATCTATGACACTTGTATGATATAGCAAATGCTCTGTTATTGTAGTTTTACCAGCATTAGCATGAGCAAATATTCCCAATGTTAAAACCTTTTTATCTCGTCTATCCATGATAATCATCTCCTTGTCTTTATAATATAAATAAGTTAATTTTTTTCATTATGTTAAATACTTTTATGTGCTAATTTTGATAATACATTTATACTTAGCAAATTTACACTAACTTTTAATACTATTATTATATCATTTTCACTTGTTAAATAAATATTGTTCATAATTAAAGCAAAATTTCTTTTATAATAAATTTTTTTATTATTTTGTATATAATTAATAAGATTAAAGAATTAAAAAAAGTATATTCTTAGTTTATTTCTAAAAATATACTCTTTTTGGTACTATAAAAGTGTAATAATTAATTACAGAAATGTAGTTGAATATTACACTTCTTTTTATTATGATTG
>CANQZL010000186.1 GCA_947628325.1 uncultured Bacilli bacterium | reverse complement strand
CTGGAAGAATTCCAAATAGAATTCTTTTAATTTAAAAAAATGGTATAATATTTATATAGTTGGGAGAATCGTTATGGAAAAAGTAAAAAAAGAACCGGCATTTAAAATATTAGTTGAATTTATAACAATAGCTGTTGGAGCTATTTTAGCTGCCTATGCTTTAAAAGCAATTTTAGTACCTAATTCGATACTAGATGGTGGAGTTAATGGTATTAGTATAATTTTGAATATATTATTTGGATGGAAATTAGGTTTAGTAGTATTTATTATTAATTTGCCATTTATTTATATAGGATATAAAAATTTAGGAAGAAACTTTTTATTTAAAGTTGCTTATGGTATTTTAATCTTCGCTATTATGTTAGAAGTATTCGAAAACGTTAAAGTACTTACAGATAATATTTTACTCGCTACAGTTTATGGTAGTGTTCTACTTGGAGTTGGTGTTGGTCTTATAATACGTAGTGGTGGATGTTTAGATGGAACAGAATCTTTAGGTATAGTTATTAGTAAACATACATCATTTTCAGTTGGACAATTTGTTTTATGTTGCAATATTATTATATTTACGATAGCTGGATACTTTTTTGGAATAGATAGAGCTTTATTTTCCCTACTAGCTTACTTTATTACTTCAAAAGTTGTTGATGAAATTGGTGAAGGTTTTGAAAAAGCAAAAGCAGCTTTAATAATAACTGAAAATGGTCATAAAATGGCTGAACATATATATAAGACAATTGGTAGAACAGTAACACAAATAAAAGGAAGTGGTCTAATTAGTGGAGAAAAAGCAATATTATATTGTGTTATAACAAGAATTGAAGTATCAGAACTTAAAAAAGTTGTTAGAGAAGAAGATCAATCAGCTTTTATAACTATTTCTGATGTATCTGAAATAATAGGATCACATATCAAAAGTAATAAAGCCAAATTAAAGTAATCCATTCATAATTGTCAAATTAAGCAATTTGCTATAAAATATAGGTAGAGGTAGAGGATGGAGTGATGTAGATGTACACACAAGTAGAAGATGCTATTTTGTTTATGGTAAAAGCAAACAAAGGATTAAAATTTCGATTTGAAAATGTTGATAAAAGTTATCATGCTATGGTTGTTTACTCTATGATAAGAAATATAACTGATACAGAAGATGTTTTAATATCAGCTATACTACACGATATTATAAATGATACTGAATATGGATATGAAGAAATAGAAGAAAAATTTGGAACTTTGGTTGCTGATATGGTATCAGATTTATCCGATGATAAAGCTATAACAAAATGGTTAGAAAGAAAAAAAGAATTTATTAGAAGAATAAGAGTAAATCATGATGTTAATGTAATTAATATTATGTTAGCAGATAAATTACATATTCTTTTAGCTAACTATGCTGCTTTTCTAAAACAAGGAGATAAAATTTGGAAAAATACAAGTGGAACTAGAGATGAAAATCGTTGGTTTTATAGAGAAGTTTATAATATTGCGAAAAATGAAAATGCTAATGAAGGACTTCTAAAGAGATATAAAAAATTATTAATTGAGTATTTTGGAGAATTTGATGAATAAATGCTATAAATATTTTAGAAAACATTGGAAAAGTATTATATTTTCTTTAAGTATCTTAATTTTTCTAGCAGTAATGTTTCTATTATTAAAAGATCAAATTACTATATTTGATAATTATGTTTACAATATTATAATTAAATTAAAATGCAAACCTGTTACATATTTTTTTGAAATTATATCATTCTTTTGCAGTACTTGGTTTTTAGTCCTTTCCACTATTTTAATTATGGTTTTAAGTAAAGATAAGAAAAAAGGTTTTTATATAGTATTAAACATATTATTATGCTTTCTACTTAATCAATCATTTAAATTAATTTTTGCTAGAACAAGACCGGAAGATATTAATTTAATCAATGAATTCGGTTATAGCTTTCCATCTGGTCATTCAATGGTTAGTCTTGCTTTTTATGGATTTTTTATATATATTATTGCTCATTTAAAAATTAAAAGAAATAAAAAGATATTATATTGTAGTTTATTAGCTTTATTTGTATTGCTTATTGGAATAAGTCGAATATATTTAGGAGTTCATTATGCAAGTGATGTCTTAGCTGGATATGCCTTAGCTATGGCTTATTTAATTATATATATTAAATTGATTTATAATAAAGTTTATAACACTAAAAAAACATCAATTACTAAAAATTAAATTGATGTTTTTATTTTTATTTTTCTATATATTCATCTAATTTTTTAATTCTATATTTTGGTTCGCCTAATTGACTTGTTGGAATAAAACCAGGTTTAGCATTAATAACATCTGGTATTCTATTTACAATATCAGCACAAGTAAGTTCAACTGTCTGTGGGCTTTTTATAGTTATAGTTGTTTCTGGTTCACCAATAATTGTCCATTCATTAGTATCAACGTCATCTTTAGAATATACTTTACCTATGCATTCAGCTTCTAAGATAATTCCTTCTTTAGTGTCAGCAGTTACTACAGCACTCATTCCAGTGGCATCTCCTGC
>CANQZL010000185.1 GCA_947628325.1 uncultured Bacilli bacterium | reverse complement strand
AACTTAAATGTAGCAAAACGTGGTGGAGGAGTTGCCAAAGGAGCAAAGGACTTATATGAAAAAGAAACTAAAAAATCCGCTATATCTAAAAGCAACAGTTTAAATTATAAATATATAGATGAAACAAAGAAAATAGAAGAAAAAGTGAGTGATTAAAATGAGTAATAATAGTGGAGAACAGGGGTTGCATAAAAGCGTAATCAACTGGTATCCAGGTCATATGGCTAAAACTAAAAGATTAATAAAAGAAAAAATAGATTTAATAGATGTTGTTTATGAACTAGTAGATAGTAGAATACCTTATTCTTCTAAGATAGTTGATATTGATGATTTAATAAGTAATAAAAAAAGAATTTTAATTATGACTAAGTATGACTTATGTGATAAAGAAGAAACTCAAAAATGGATAGAATATTATGAAAACTTAGGATATAAAGTAATAACCGCTAACTTAAAAAGTTCTGATTTCGTTGATAAGCTTATTAAATTGACACATGAATTAATGGAAGAATCTCAAAGAGAAAGAATAAATAAAGGATTAAAAGAAAAAGATATAAAAGTTTTAGTTATGGGAATACCAAATGTAGGAAAGTCAACTTTAATTAATAAATTAGCTAAAAGAAATGCTACAACTACAGGTAATACTCCTGGAGTTACCAAGACATTAAGTTTTATTAAGACAAATAGTAATATAATACTTTTAGATTCACCAGGAATGTTATGGCCCAAATTAGATAATCAAGAAGTATCATTAAATTTGGCAAGTATGAGTGCTATTAAAAGCGAAATATTACCAGTTGATGATGTTGCCGTTTTTATTTTAAAAAAACTTAATACTTACTATCCTAAATTATTAAAAGAACGTTATAATATAGATGAATTAACTGATGATTTTTCTTTTATTTATGATAAAATAGGTAAGAAGATTGGTGCTTTAATTAGAGGTGGCGAAGTTGACTATGACAAAGTCAGTTTGACAATTATAAATGATATAAAAAACGAATATATAAAAGGAATTACTTTTGATAGGAGATAGATTTATGAATGAGGAATTAATTAAATATTTATATCAAAAATTAAAATTATCAAAATATAAAAATTCAGATGAAATATCAACATTTTTAGCAGGTTTTCAAAAGTATTTAAACGGAAACTATAGTAAAAGAAGTGCTAGTGGCATTGGAGGAAGAACCTTAGAAACAGTAAAAAAGAATACAGAGGATTTTTGTTCTTTTTTAGAAATCATTGGTTGCAGCGAAGAACAAATTATTAATATTATTGCCAAAGCTCCTGATTTAATGAATCTAGATATTGATAAGATTTATCAAAAGTATTTGATTTTAGGAATGCTTCCTGTATGTTCTGAAGATGAAAATTATAGATTGAAACATATTGTTTCTAAACCACAAGATTTAAGAACTAGCGAAGAAACAATATATGATAGAATTTGTTTTGCTTCTTCAGCAGGATATCCTATGGAAAAGTTAACTTGGAATATGGTAATTCATGCGACTGAAAGTGAATATGCCAAAGTTTTTGTTAAATCTAATTATGCTAAGGAATATAAAATCTTTGAAAGAATTGAACATTATCGCTTAAGGAAAAAATATTTTTTAAGTCCTGAAGTAATCTCCGATTTAAAAAAGTTAGATACTAATAAAGAGGTAGTAGAAAAATATGAGCAAAATAAAGAACCAAGATTGTGATTTATTATCTTATGAAAAAGAACTTTATAAACAAGGAATTACTTTAATTGGAGGTGTCGATGAAGCAGGTCGAGGACCATTAGTTGGACCTGTAGTAGCAGCCTGTGTTATTTTACCAGTAAATTATTCTCTTCCTGGACTAAACGATAGTAAACAATTAACTGAAAAAAAACGTGAAAAGTTTTATGATATAATTATGAAAGAAGCAATAAGTGTTGGAGTAGGTGTAGTTGATGCTAAAAAAATAGATGAAATAAATATTTTAGAAGCAAGTAGATTAGCTATGAAATTAGCTATTTTAAATATGCCTATTAAACCAGAATATGTTTTAACAGATGCAATGAAACTTACTAATATGGATATCCCATATAAAGATATAATACATGGGGATGCTCTATCATTATCAATTGCTGCTGGAAGTGTAATAGCTAAAGTAACAAGAGATAGAATGATGTATGAATTAGATAAAAAATATCCCCAGTATGGTTTTGCTAAACATAAAGGTTATCCAACAAAATTACATTTAGAAAATTTAAAAAAATATGGTGTTTTAGAAAATTATAGGTTTACATATAAACCAGTAAGTGATTTAATAAAAGATATGGAAGATGTGATAAAATGAAATTATTTTATGATAGAGTGTTTAAAAATTATTTTTTAATAATGCTAACTTTATTTGTCGAGGAGATTATTTTTAGAGCAGTAGTTGATTTGCCTATTTTAGAATGGTCTTTACTTAGAACTTTTATAGGAATAAATATTATATCTTTAATATTTTCAGCTTTATTTTCTTTTTTTGGAAGAATAGCTTCAAATGTATTAAGTGCAATTTTAACT
>CANQZL010000184.1 GCA_947628325.1 uncultured Bacilli bacterium | reverse complement strand
ATAACCAAAAAGAAAAACATTTACATATTTATACTGTAGATTTATCTAATGAGCTTAATAAAAGTTATTATGATCCAGAAAATGTTAATACAAAAGCTACTAAGTTAGAAGATATTAAAGTAGGAGATATAACATTACTTAAAATTAGAAAAGGAAAAATAAGATCATATATTGTAGATTATTCACAAATGCAAAAAGAACTTGATGTAGAAGAATAATTATAAAAAAGTTTAATTTTAGTATTAAACTTTTTTTGTTTATGATATTATTTATTTTAGAGGGTGAATTTATGCAAAAGAAAAGTATTAAAATAAGTAATGACAACACATCTTTAGAAGAAGAAACCTTAAGTAAAAAAAAGCGTAATAAAAAAAATGTAAAAGAGAATAACAAAAATAATTTAAAAAAAGAATCTTTAGATATAAAAGATAATAAGACAAAAAAAAAAAAAAATATTAAAAAAAAAAAAAAAAATAATAAGAAAAAAAGAAACAATTCTCAGTATAACAAGAAAAATAATTTAAAATGGAATAAAATAGAAGGAAAATTTAGTTTAGATATCTTAGATATTTTAATTATAATAATAATTACGGCTATTATATCTTGTGTTTTTTCTGGTATTATTTTAAATTATCAATTTAAAAAATCTTCATCTTTATATGGTGGAAAAATAACAACAGATGAAAATATTAATGAATTTTTAGAAACATATGCTGAAGTAGTTGATAATTATTATGAAGAAGTTGATGAAAAGGCAATGATTGAAGCAGCTATTGAAGGCATGATGAATTTCTTAGAAGATAATTATTCTATATATTTGGATGAAAGTCAAACTGATTCATTATCACAAATGCTTGATAGCACATATGATGGAATAGGTATTGTAACAGTTGATAATATTGTATATGACGTTTATAAAGATTCTCCAGCTGATAAAGCAGGATTAAAAATTGATGATCAAATAATAAAAATAAATGGAATAGAAGTTAATGCTGATAATTCAGAGGTTATTTCAGAAACTATAAAAAATAATAAAGATAAAGAGAATGAAATTGTTGTTAAAAGAGGCGATGAAGAATTAACGTTTAAAGTTAAGACAGCAACAATAACTATTCCTGTTACTTCTACAGATATTATAAAATCTAAAAATAAAAAAATCGGCTATTTATCTTTGTCATCATTTTCATTTAAATCATTTGAAGAGTTTCAAAATAGTTTAATGAATATAGAAAAAGAAAATATAGATTCTTTAATTATTGATTTAAGAAATAATACTGGTGGCTACTTAGATTCAGCCTTTAATATAGCAAGTTTATTTTTAGAAAAAGGTAAGGTTATATATTCATTAGAAAATAAAAATAAAGTTACTACATACAAAGACGAAACTAATGATAAGAGAGAATATAAAATTGTTATTTTAGTTAATAATGCAACTGCTTCAGCATCTGAGATATTAACAGCAGCTTTACATGATAGTTATGGAGCAGAAGTAGTAGGAATAACCACTTATGGAAAAGGAAAAGTTCAAACAATGATGTATTATGAAGATACGATGATGAAATATACATCTGCTAAATGGTTAAGGCCAAATGGCGAATGTGTTGATGGTATTGGGATTAAACCAGATTATGAAATAGATGTTAAGTATGAAAATAATACGATGTATGATACCCAATTAGATAAAGCTATTGAATTATTAAGTTAAGACACCAAAAAACCAATTTGGTGTCTTTGTTTGTTATTTTTTTAAAAATATTATATAATTAGTACCGAAAGCGGGATTTTATGAATAATATAAAAGTAGGTGATAAATTAAAAATTTATTGTTATAAACATGATGGTACTTTGGAACATACTTCAGATGAAGCGATAGTTTTAGAAAATAATGATGAATTTTTAGTTTGTGGAAATGGAAGAACCAAAATAACTGAAAAGGATGGTCGAAGTCATTTTACTAATGAACCAGCAGTTTTATTCTTTTATAAAGATCACTGGTTTAATATAATTGGTCAATTAAAAAAATTTGGATTGTTTTATTATTGTAATATAGCATCACCATACGTTATAGATGGTAAATCTATTAAATATATTGATTACGATTTAGACTTAAGAGTATTTCCAGATGGTGGTTTTAGAATCTTAGATAGAAATGAATATAACTATCATAAAAAAACAATGCATTATTCAAATGAATTAGATTCCATCATCAAATCAGAATTAAGTTATTTGATAGATAAAAAAAGAGATTCTTCTGGTCCTTTTAAAAATGGTGTTGTAGATAAATATTACAAATTATACGAAGAAATAAAAAAAAGCTAAATTTTTTTATTTTTTTTGCTTAAAAAATCCTATTTTTTATAATAAATTTATTTTAAATCAAATTTTGTAATATTTTCTTCATTTATTCTTGCATTTACATTTTTTTTGTTATATACTGGAAAAGATGTTTGCAAGAAGTGTAAACATTAAATACTAATCCTAGAATGATTCGTGTCTAGATAAGTAAAAACTTTTTAAAAAAAATGTAAAAAAAAGTTGACAAAGTGTTATAGGATTTGGTATATTACTAATGCAACACGGA
>CANQZL010000183.1 GCA_947628325.1 uncultured Bacilli bacterium | reverse complement strand
CTTTTTCTTCATACAAGAAAAGATATATTAAAAGAAATTCAAAGAATTAATGCACATCCTCGTCGAATTAATCTTGATTTATATTATAATAATACAGATGATTTAGATGATGATATTTCCCCTACTTCAGATTTTTCTTCTTATACAGTTTCCTTAGATGAAGTATTTTCTATGTTAAAAATGAAATACCTTAGTTTTCAAAGAGAAATCATACCATTTATACAAGGAATATCAAATATTTTAAAAAATATTATAGGATATAAAGATGCTATAATATGTGGATTTGATTATAATGCAAAGACTTTAAGAATATCTGTTAAAGATAAAGTAAATTATGAAAATATAAATATAAAACTTTTAGAAGATAAAAGTTTAGATATAGATGACAATCTTAGGAAGCCTGAATCTAAACAATTAAATGATATTTTTGAAGAATTATTAAGAGATTTAATCCAAATTTATATGCAATACGAATATTATAAAAAATATTCATCTCAAGTTATTCCTTCTGTTAATTCTCGTTTCTATATTTATATTAGACCTTATCAAGTAGAATTAGATACAATACCAGGAGAAATTAATGAAAATGATTTCTTCTATCTAACAAGACAAGTAACAGATGGAAAATATTTTGCAAATTCTAGTGATAAAAGAATTATTGATGATATTAAAGATAAAGAATATTTAATTTTTAAAAGTGTTCAAATTAGAATAAGTGATTGCCCTTTATGGATGCAACAAGATTTAATTAATTTAGTACGAGAGACAATTTTACGTAATAAAGAAAATGATAATAAAGAAACAAGTTTAAAATTAAATAGAAAAGAAAAAGATAGTATAAAATTAGATATAAAATCTTAAAAATATACTATCTTTTTGTTAGCAATAATTTTAATTCACTTGTAAAGGTATCTTCTTTATTTTGATTATGTAATTCAAAATATTGAAGTAATTCTTTAGTAGTTAATTGTTGTTTTAAAACTTTTTCAATTCCTATAAGTAAATCTTGGGGATATTTTCGGTAAAGAGCATGTAATAATAAAGTGTAATAAAAAGATATAAAATAAACATTCAAAGGTAATTGATAATAATATAGTTGTTCATTATTTGAGGATAATTCTAAAATGTTATCTTCATTATTTATTTGATTATATATTGATTTAAGATATCTTAATCTTCTTTGAACTATCTCTTCTTTTGTTAATTCTGCTTTATTTTTTCTTTGAAGTAATTCATATAGCATTGGTATGACTTCTCTATATGTAAAATAATCTTTTATTTCTTCTGGATTGTTATTTTGTTTTAAAATATTAATTACTTCATAACCGATATCAACAAAAGAAAGAGTATCTAAATATTTAGGTATTAAAAGATGAGATGGTATTGTTTCACAATTAGTAAATATAGCACGACATTGTTCATAATTATCACTTTTTAAAATAAATTCAGGTTTTAAAATTATTTTTCTGTATTTATTTAATACTTCATCACTAAAATAAAAAGATAATCCCTTTGTTACTTTAGCCAACTCTGTTGTAAAAGATGAGTATCTTAAAGGTCTTTTAGGTAAAGTACTACACTCTACTATTTCTTTTTTGACAAAAGAAGATTTTTCTAAATCAAGATAACTAGGAAGATTTAAATCACATGTAACAATTAATTTTTCAGTATGATTTATTTCATCTTGCATACATTTTTTTATCATAGAAAACCTCCTTTAACTAAAGATGTATTCTATTATTATTTATAAATAAATGCAAATTTTATATATTTTTATAAACAAAAACCTAGTTTTCACTAGGTTCTTCTTCTGGAATCATTATAGGGAATTTCTTATGTAAGTATTCATCATCATAAACTTTATCATAAAATCTTCCAATAAAAGTATATGGTTCTATTCCTTTATCTCGAATAGTCATTCTACCTAAAGCACTATAAGTAACAATAACGTCTAATAAGATAAAAGTAAAAATAATATAATATATGATATTACCTATTTTTATAGGTACTTTTTCTACCCATTTAGATATAAAAGGATATACAACTTTCATTAAGAAAGTTCCTCCTAAACCCCAACCAATCATAAAAGGGATAGTAGTTCGACCATTTATATTTAAAAATAGATTTTTATAATTCCAAAACTCTACTCCAAAGACTTTATCAGCAATTAAACTTGTCATGTATTCCGTAATTCCACCTATTAAAGAAGCATAGATAAGAGTTTTTAATAAACTTCTTTTATCATTATTTTTACCGAGGAAGATAACAAATATTGCTACACCAACACCGTATATAGGACTAAAAGGGCCATATATTAAACCTTGTCTTGTCTGCCATTCTCCAGTTTTTACTAAATGAAGAATTTGTTCATAATAAGTTCCTAATAAACATCCTATTAAAAAGAAAATAAAAATCTTTTTTAAACAATACCCTTCAGCAAAAATTTTATTTTTTTCGACTGATTTTTTTTCTACTTTTGCTTTCTTTTCTTTTTGGTTTTCTACTTTCTTTTTAGTTTTTTTCTCTTCTATTTCTTTTTTCATTAACATCATCTCTAGTATGAGTATAACATAATTATAAATATATTTGTATAAAT
>CANQZL010000182.1 GCA_947628325.1 uncultured Bacilli bacterium | reverse complement strand
TTATCAATTGTTAAAACAAAATCATCAGTTTCTAATAATCTATATTTTAAATTAATAAAAGTAAATATTCCTAAAAGAACAGAAATAACACCAGTTATTAAATCTATTGCAAAGAATTTATTCCCTAAACCATCATACAAATATCTAATAATATAGAATAAACCATTTACTAAAATAAAGCTTCCTACAATAACATAATTAATTTTTGTACTAAAATCATTAAAAAATATTAAAACTAAACCAACCAAAACATTAAAAAATACCATTAATAATGATGAAAACATCATGTTTTCAAATCTTTTAATTACCTTGTTCATTCTACCAACCTCTACTATCATTTTAAAACATAAACAAATTTATTGCAATATTTTTTAAATGTGATATAATACTCTCTTATTTTGAAGAAAGGGAGATTGCTATGAAATTAAAAAACTTATCTATCTTTGAATTTGATGACTACTCTTTTAATCATCCTTTAGGAAGTTATCATCAAAGTTCAAGTTATGCATTGTTTATGGCTGAACAAGGATATGACTATGACTTATTAGGATTAGTTGATGAAGAAGACAATATTTTAGCAGCTTCCCTAATACTAATAAAAAAATTAGGTATGTTTACTCGTTATGGATATGCACCTAAAGGATTTTTAATAGATTACTATGACAAACCATTATTAAAAGAGTTTACTAAATTATTAGTAAAATATTACTATAAAAAAAATGTAGCATTTATAAAAGTTAATCCTGAAATATCTATTGGAACTATGGATTACAAAAACAAAAGAATTAATTATAACAATAATAAAGATATTGAAAATATCTTAGTTGACCTACATTTTAAAAAGTTACTATCTAATAATAGGTTTGAAACAAAAATACCTAAATTCAATGCTATTCAAATACTAAAAAATACTAACTTACGTACTATTAGTAAGAATACTCGTAATAAAATTAATAAAAGTATTAGATATGGTCTTTCTTTAGAAAAAGGCAAAAGAGAAGACATTGCTATATTATATGAATTCATAAAAAATAAAAAAGATCATCCTATCAACCATTATTATAATTATTACAATTCATTTATTAAAAATGATGAAATTGATATCTTCTTAGTAAAAATTAATTTTGAAGAATGTCTAATTAATTTAAGAGAACGTTATGAAAAAGAATTAGAACTAAATAATAAATTAACAGATAAAATGATGAAACAAAATAAAGAAGAAAATCTACGTCGTAAACTAATGTCTGATAATAATCTAAATATGTATAATGAAAGCATTGGCTTAGCAACCAATTATTTAGCTCAAAATAAAGAAAAATATATAGCTGGAGCTATTACTATTAAATATAAAAATAGAGTTCATATTTTAATTAGTGGATTTGATCAAGAATTCAAAAGATTCTGTCCAAACTATTTCTTACATTATAAATTAATTGAATATTATAAAGACAAATTTGATTTTATGGATTTAAATGGTATTACTGGAGATTTTTCTACTGATAATCCTTATAAAGGATTAGATGAATTTAAACTAGGATTTAATCCTGTAACCTTTGAATATCTTGGTGAATATGATTTTATTGTAAATGAAGGATTATATCGTAATATGAATGAAAGTGGTCAATTAGCTACAGAATTTAAAAGAAAAGAAAAAATTACTAATCAATAAAAAATAAAGCTTTGCAACAAACAAAGCTTTATTTTTTTAGCTACCATATACTTCTAAATGACAATTATTTTCTTTAACTTCATAAACTAACTTATGATAAGAATAAATATGATTATTTATATCTTTAACAATAGTTTCATAATCATTCTTATTTTCATTAGTTAAGATAGCTACTAAATATGGATTTTCAGCATAAACAATACCTATATTATGATAGACTGTCCCATATGATCCATATTTATGAGCAGCACTAATATGTTCACTTTCTATTGCTAAATCATTTTGATCTGCAGCTAATAGATAACTTTGTAACTCTTTTCCTAGTTCTCCATTTTCATTTATAAATTTATTAATTTCTTTAATATAAATTATTGCATCCGTAGTAGTCATACTTCCAAAATTATCGCCAGTTGCTAAAGTATATTTAGCTCCTAAACTTTTACCAAATTCTTTTAAATTATTATATCCTATATAACTAACAAGCATCTTATGTGCTGTATTATCACTTACTTCTAAAGCATATTTAACAAGATTTCTTATCGTAACTTCATCACCATTTTTATAATTTTGCATTCCCGCACTAAAAGCTTCATGGAAATTAGAAGTATAAACCATTTTGTCTTCTAAATTAATCTCGCCTTTAGCAGCTTTAGTAAAAATATATAAAGCATCTAATAATTTAATTGTACTTGCAGCATAATATACTGCTTGAGTATTATATTCATATTTATATCCAAAGTTTAAATCCTCATACATAACACTAGTTCGATAATTATTTTTCAAATATGTACTTAATTCTTCTTGAGCCTTAATTAATCTTTCATCCAATGGTTCCTCAGGATCAATTGCTCTTTTTAAACAATCTTCATATAATTGAGGTCTTAAATCAACTTCCCTTGTTTTATCAGAAAAGTCTTTAATAAAATCAAACATATTTGATTCTTTAAGAGAACTAAATAAAAAATAAAAACCTAATATTAAAAGCAAAAGA
>CANQZL010000181.1 GCA_947628325.1 uncultured Bacilli bacterium | reverse complement strand
TTTTTTTCTTAGTTAACAATTATTCTTGACTATACCCTATAAGGGTATTATATTATATATAGGTGATATTAAATATGAAAGAAGATAAACGTTTTAAACAAAGAAGTGAAGAAGAAAAGAAATATATAAAAAGAAGATTAAATATTATTGAAGGACAAGTACGTGGTGTTAAGCAAATGATAGAAGATGATCGTTATTGTAAAGATATTTTAATACAATTATCAGCTATATATAAAAGTTTAAAAAGTGTAGAAGAAGAAATATTAAAAAATCATTTAAAAGAATGCGTTGTTCAAGATATTAAAAATAATAAACTAGAAGTAATAGATGAAGTAGTAGAATTATTTAGGAGAATGAACTAATGACAAAAGTAATCTTAAGTATTAAGGGTATGAGTTGTAGTGCTTGTTCATCTAGTTTAGAAAAATATTTAAATAAACAAGAGGGTATTTTAAATGCTACAGTTAACTTAGTACTTGCTCAAGCAAGTATTGAATATGAAGATACTTTGAATTTAGAAGATTTAAATCGTTTTGTTAAAGAAGCTGGTTTTGAATCATTAGGAATATATGATCCTCGAAAAGAAGAAGAGAAAACTACTAAAAATAAAATATATTTAATTATTTTTAGTATTTTAGCTTTAATAATTTTATATATATCAATGGCTCATATGATTGGATTACCACAAATTACTTTTCTTAATATGGAAAAATATCCTTTAAATTATACATTTACATTACTAATATTAACTATTCCTTTTATTATATATGGATTAGATATAATAAAAAGTGGTATTAAGAATGCTTTACATAAGAGTCCTAATATGGATACTTTGGTTACTATTGGGGTTATATCTAGTTTAGCTTATAGTTTATTTAATACTATTTTAATTATTTTAGGAAAAACAATGTATGTTGAACATTTATATTTTGAATCAGTTGCTATTATTATCTTTTTTATAAAATTAGGTCGTTTTATTGATCATAATAGTAAAGAAAAGACGAAGGAAGCTTTAAAAGAATTAGTTCAAATAACACCAAATAAAGCTCTTATTAAAGTTGCAGGTAAAGAAAAAGAAATTAATATAGATGAAGTTAAAAAAGGAGATATATTACTTTGTAAACCAGGAATGAAAATTGCTGTTGATGGCATAATTACGAAGGGAGAAACTCATTTAGATGAAGCTTTTATAACAGGAGAGTCTATTCCTAGTAAAAAAGGTATCGATGATAAAGTAGTAGCAGGAAGTATTAATTTAGATGGTTATATTGAATATAAAGCTCAAAATATAGGAAGAGATTCTACTATTTCACAAATTGTTAGATTAGTAGTAGAAGCTACTAATACAAAGTCTCCTATTCAAAGATTAGCTGATAAAATAAGTTATTATTTTGTACCAGCAATTATCTTAATTGCTATTTTAACATTTATTGGATACTTAATATTTGGCTTTACTTTTAATGAAGCAATTGTTTCTTTTGTGACAGTTTTAGTTGTTGCATGTCCTTGTGCTTTAGGACTTGCAACACCTTTGGCAATTGTCGTAAGTGAAGGAACATGTGCTAAAAATGGTCTTTTAGTAAAAACAAGTGAAAAACTAGAAAATGCCCATAAAGTTGAAATAATAGTCTTTGATAAAACAGGAACTTTAACTTATGGTAATTTAAAAATATCTAAAATATATAATTATAGTGAATATCAAGATAAAGAAATAATAAGAATAGTTGCTAGTATTGAAAATAATTCATCTCATCCTATAGCAAATTCTTTTAAAGAAGCTCTTAAAGATAATAAAGATAGTTTAAAAGAAATAACAGATTTTAAAAATCTTTCAGGACTTGGTCTAACAGCTAAAATAGGTAAAAATACTTATTATGTAGGTAATAATAAGTTATTTAGTAAATTAAATATTAAAAATGATAAAGAAAAAGATGAAATAAAATTAGCTAAAGAAGGTAATAGTATTGTTTACTTAATAGAAAATAAACAAGTAATTGCTTTAATAGGAGTTAAAGATATTGTAAGAGATAATGCTAAAGATACAATTTTACAATTAGAAAAAATGGGTAAAGAAGTTATAATGTTAACAGGAGATAATAAACAAACAGCTGAAATTATTGCTGATGGACTAGGTATAAAAAAAGTTATAGCTAATGTTTTACCAGAAGAAAAAGCTAAAATAATAAAAAACTTAGTTGATAGTGGTAAAAAAGTTATGATGGTTGGTGATGGGATAAATGATGCTCCATCCTTAGTAACTGCTAATATTGGAGTAAGTATTAGTGGGGGAACAGATATTGCTGCTGATTCATCAGATGTTATCTTACTTAATGATAATTTAGAAAAAATTATAACATTAATTTCAATTAGTAAAAAAACTTTAAGAATAATAAAACAAAATTTATTTTGGGCTTTCTTTTATAATACTTGTATGATACCTTTAGCTATTGGAATATTAAAACCTTTTAATATAGTAATGAATCCTATGTCATCAGCTCTTGCTATGACATTTAGTAGTTTAACAGTAGTCTTTAATTCTTTAAGATTAAAAAATTATAAAGATAAATAAAACTATTATATGAGGAGTAAGGTTGAAAAAAAATAATGACTAAATAAGCATGAAAAAAAGATTTTGAGAAAAATCGCAAAATTATAAATTTATAA
>CANQZL010000180.1 GCA_947628325.1 uncultured Bacilli bacterium | reverse complement strand
ATATGCACAACAAATAGGAGATGTATTAGGTCAAATAAAATTATTATCAACTGCTAAAAATTATATCACTGAATATCAAATATTAGTAAGAGAATTAGCACTTTAAAATATAAGAAAAAAAGAATTTAAAGATTTGCCAAGTAGGTATAATTGTATTTACTTGTGTAGAATAGATCAAATAGAGTATTGGAAAAAACGACTTGAACTTCAAAATTATGCCATTTATAAAATAGAAATATATGATGAACCATTTAAAAGTCGCGATATATTATTACCTAAACCACATGAATCTTATAATTCTATTTGTAAAAAGACAAAAATTTATTGGCAATATAATAATAGTAAAAATTTTGAAGATGATGAGTATTTGTACGAAGGGAAATTTAAAATTTTAGATAAAATTTAGGTAATATAAATGTAGATTTTTATAATTTTTCTTAAATCTTTTTAAAATAAAATATTAAAAATTGATTGAAAAATTAGAAAAAAATTTTAAAACTTTTGTCAAGGAGCGTAATATATCGCTCTATTTTTGTTTATTTTAAATGATTTGTGAGATATGAAATTCTGTCTAGGCGACATAAAGTGATAGATATATATTTTTATAATTTACTAAAGTAGATAATGAAATGTTACTTTTTTTAAATTGTCATCTTTTTAATATAAACCCTTTTACTTGCTTTTTATGTTTTTTATGTTAATATAATTTTCACAAAAGAGGAAGTTCTATGGAAATAAATAATAAAATAGGTTTTTTAAAATTAAATAAAAAAGATTTAAATTTATTTAATGCTATAAAATTATATCGATTTTTATTAAAAATACCAAATAATGATATTACTTTTGTTAAATCTTTTTTGAATAGTTATTATAATATTAATTATTTTCCAGATGAATTTTATAGAATGTTTATGTATTGGGTACAGAATAATAAATTTAATGAGTTATTTAAAGTTTTATGTAATAGGAATATTTATGATTTAATTAATTATCTAAAAAGTAATAATGAAAAGATAAATGGCATTGAAAATATAATTAGTCCTATTGAATATTTTAAGTTGCCAAATAAACAAATTAAATTTATAGTAGAACTTCTAAAAAAACTAGATTTAAGAAATGATGAATTGCCTTTAAAAAAAGTTATTGCCAATAAAATTGAATGGTTACTTAGAAAACCTAATTTTACTTTAGAAGAATATACAAAAATTGCTATTAAAATGTACTTATCAATAGGTATAGATAATACAATAGATATTTTAACTGGAAAATATGGTTCATTAGATTATGAAATAATTTATTATTTATTTAGTAATCTAAATGTGACAAATATAAATTCTCAAAATATTTCTATTTTTAAGGAATTTTTATTTAGTAATAAAAAAGATCCTAATAACAATATGAGATTAATGATAAAGGGAAAGTCTTTAGAAATGTTTTTAAATTTTGACTATTTTTATAATAATATAAGTTATTTTATTGAACAATTGGGTACTAAACTTAATCAAGCTAAAGTAAATCTTTTGTTAAAAGAGAGATATATTTCTCCAAGATTAGAAAATCCAGAATTAAATGGAGTTATTTTACAAGACATGATATCTTCTTATTATCATAAATATGGAATTAGTGATAGTGAAAAAGAAATTATTGAAAAAAATATTAGTGCTTATTCTAAATTAAAGCTAAAAACTAAATCTTCTATTATTAAAATAGATATTCCCGAAATTGACGACTTTACTTTTGAAATATTAGCTCTAGACGACGTTAGAAATTTAGTAATGGGATATCGGGCAGGAAATTGTTTTAGAATAAATGGTGATGCCTTTATTTTATTTAATAATTTTTTATCAAATCCTCATATGCGTATTTTATCTATCTCTACAAAGGAAAACAAAGATATAGGAATGGTTTTATTAATGCGTAATGGTAATGTTTTAATTGCTCAAGGAATAGAATTAAGTAAAAGAATATCCAACGTTATAGATGATGAAAAATTATATAAAGCAGTTCAAATGACAATTAAATTTATTATGGATAAAATGAATAATGAAGATGATGAAATAGTTGCTAGTATTATTGGATTAACTAATAGTAATACAGCTATATATAATCACAATATTTTACCTTTTATAATTAACCCAATATTAATTAATAATCAATATTATAATGGTGTAAGTAATTATCAGGGATTATTAGATTTAAAGAAAGGGAAAACTTTAGAAGATATTAAATTATTTGTACCAAGTAAATTTTATTTTGATGAGAATAATAAGATATATAGAAGAGATGAATCAACTTCCCTTAGTAGTACTGATTATAGATATATTGAAAAAATATTGATTTCTTTACGATATGCTAGATTTAAAGATGATTCTATGGGATCATTAACTTATTACCAAGAATTAACTAAGAAACATGAATTATATACTATTTGTACTCTAAACTGGTTTATTACAGTTTTTCAAGATGGATTTATAGATACTTATATAAATTCTAATAATCCTGAAGTTATAGAAGAATATAATATAGAATTAAAAAAAATAAAGGGCAAAAGGCTTTTACTTAAGAAATAGTTTTTTTAGAGGAAATGTTTAAAATTTAAAGCAAATGTAACTAGTTCAAAAAATATAAGATAAATTTTTTATAGAATTTATACTAGTTGAAAGTACAATAATGTTAGATGATACAATAAAATAA
>CANQZL010000179.1 GCA_947628325.1 uncultured Bacilli bacterium | reverse complement strand
AAAGAAGCTTTAAAGTTATTAATGAGGTAAATTATGAGAATAGGAATAGATATAGATGATACAATTGCTAAAACTAACGAAGAACTTATTTTAAAGGCTCGTCAGTTTGATAAAGAATATGTTAAAGGAAAAGGTTTTAAAGATCCAGAAGCTTATTCATTTATGGAAATGTTTTACTGGAATGTTTTTGACGTTGATAATTTCTTTAAGTATGTTAAAAAAACTAATTATTATCAAGATATTGAACCAATCGAAAATGCTGCAAAAGTTATAAGAAAATTACATGATGATGGTAATGAGATAGTTTTTATAACGCGTCGTTCTAATAATTTTAAAACTAAGACAACTACTAAAAAATGGCTTAAAAATAATGGCTTTATCTATGATAAAATTATCTTTGAATGTCGTAAAAAAGGAGATATGTGTCAAACAGAAAATATTGATTTATTTGTTGATAATGATGCTAAGAATGTTTATGAAGCTTTAGAAAATGGAATAGATGCTATTTTAAAAGCCGATAAATATAATCAAGATATCGATGATTTACGTCGTCTTGATGATTGGCTAGATATATATAAATACATTAAGGGAGTGAAGTAATGGGGAGATTGGTTGATGGAAAGAAAAAAGAAGATTTAGATAACTTTGAGCAATCAATAAGACCTGCATCATTAGAAGAATATGTTGGTCAAAAAGATATTAAAGAGAATCTTGAAGTCTTTATTAAGGCTTGTAAAATGCGTGATGAGGTATTAGATCATGTCTTACTTTATGGTCCTCCAGGACTTGGTAAAACAACTTTAGCACACATTATTGCTCATGAAATGGGAACAAATATTAAAACTGCCTCTGGACCAGCTATTGAAAAAAGTGGTGATTTAGCTGCTATTTTATCAACTTTAGAACCTGGAGATGTCTTATTTATTGATGAAATACATCGTATACCTAGATATATTGAAGAAATATTATATCCTGCTATGGAAGATTTTGTCTTAGATATCGTTATTACAAATAGTGATGGTTCTTCAAGGAATTTAAGAATTGATTTACCACCATTTACTCTTGTTGGAGCAACTACTAGAGCTGGTGATATTTCAGCTCCTTTACGTGATCGTTTTGGTATTACAGCCAAGCTTAGCTATTATACTGATGAAGAATTATTTACAATTATAAATAGAACAAGTCGTGTATTAGGTATGCCAATTGAAAGTGATGCAGCTATGGAACTAGCACGTCGTAGTAGAAAAACACCACGTATAGCTAATCGTTTGTTTAAACGTGTTCGTGATTTTGCTTTAGTCTTTGGGGAAGCAGTTATTGACGAAGAAATAACTAAAACATCTTTAAAGAGATTAAAAGTCGATGATTCTGGACTAGATCAAATTGATTTACAATATTTAGAAGCATTGATAACTAAATTTAATGGTGGACCAGTGGGGGCTCAAACAGTTGCTACTTCTATTGGTGAAGAAGTAACAACAATTGAAGATGTAGTAGAACCTTATTTACTTCAAGAAGGCTTTGTTAAACGTACTCCACGTGGTCGTGTGGCAACTGAAAAGGCTTATAAACATTTAAATATTGAATATGACCCTAACAATTCTAATAAGTAATATAAAATCCTCATTTTTTGCTAAGATAAATGAGGATTTTATTTTTAATTAAATTTAAATTTCTTTTGTAAAAATTTCTATTCTTTATAGTCTTTTCAAAATAAATAATTAATGATAAAATATTGATATACTTAAGAGGGTGAATTAAATGAAAGACGAAAATGATAAAACTAATTTATTTGATGTTAGTTTAGTCAAAAGAAAATTAATTGCTTCAACACTTAGTGAAGTATTTGATGCCCTAAAAGAGCGTGGTTATAACCCAATTAATCAAATAGTCGGATATTTAATTAGTGGTGACCCTGGGTATATTTCTAATTACAAAGATTCACGAAGTAAAATATTAGATTTTGATCGTGCTGAAGTAATGGCAATTATTTTAGAGGAGTATTTAAAGAAATCATGAGATGTTTAGGACTTGATTTAGGAACTAAAACTTTAGGTTTAGCTCTATCAGATAAACTTAATACTATTGCTTCCCCATATAAAACACTTAGATGGGATGGTCAAGATTATAATCTTTTATTTAAAGATTTAGATAATATTATTAAGGAAAATAATATAACAGATTTAGTTTTAGGTTTACCTAAAAATATGAATAATTCTTTAGGTTTTGCTGCTGATAGAAGTTTAGCTTTTAAAAAAGCCTTAGAAGAAAGATATCATATGGAAGTTTTTTTAGTAGATGAGAGACTAACTACTGTAATGGCTACAAATTACTTATTAGAAGCAGATATGAGTCGCAAGAAAAGAAAAAAAGTAGTTGATGGTATTGCAGCTAGTATAATATTAGATACTTATTTAAAGATGAAAGGGAAATAAATATGGAAAATGAAAAAAGAGGAATATTTACTATTATTAATGATGCTGGAGAAGAAGTAGAATGTGAAATTCTTTTTACATTTGATTCTGATGAAACAAAAAAGAATTATATTGTTTATACAGATAATACAGAAGATGAAGATGGCAGTACAAGAGTTTATGCTTCAATATATGATCCAACAGGAGAAGATCCTTCATTAATACCTATTGAAACAGAAAAAGAATGGCAAGTTATCGAAAATATTTTAGCATCAGTTCAAGAAAAAATTGACGAGGCTTCTGGAGCTACTAACTAATTATGAAAAAAGTAATTATAATACTTACTATTATA
>CANQZL010000178.1 GCA_947628325.1 uncultured Bacilli bacterium | reverse complement strand
TCTTTAATGTCTCGGAAAATATGTGATTTTATGGTAAATTAATATTAGATGTGGAAGTGTAATTATGTTAAAGTTAAAAATTAGATTATTTTTTTTAGAACACAAAATTATCACATATTTAATATTAATACTATCTATGCTATTAATAATGTCTAAAATTTCATTTAAAATTTCAATGCCAAACGATCCAACAACGATTGGTGTTTTAGGAACATTACTCGGAGCAATTGTTGGGGGATTATTTTCTCTTATTGGTTCAATATATGTTAACAACAAGAAAATAATTAGTGAATCTGAAATTAAAAAAAAGAACGTAATATATAGACCTTTGTATGATGAATTATTAGATACAAAAAAAATAATTGAAATAGAGAATCGTTATCCACCTTATGTTAGTTACCAAAAAGGTCAACAAACAATAACTAGGCATCCCCAAATTACAGCTTGGCAAAGAATATGCAGTGATAGTAGAATACTAGATACTCCTAATGTTTTAAAAGAACAATATCAAAGATACCTTAAATCAATTGAAAATTATACTAAAGTGAGAAATGAAGCAAATGAAATTATTCAAAGTGTAATTAATAAAACCGTAAAAGATGAAATTGGAAAGGAAAATGCAATTACTAATTTAGGTAGTTGTTTATCTGATGAAATATTAGATAATACACTAACAGGTAACAAACTAAAAAGTTATTGGCATTTATCAGGAGAAGATGAAAACTCTAATGATAAATGGGACGAAGTAGCATCAAAAATATCGAGTAAATGCAATAATTTTGAAGAAATAAAAACAATAAGGAATGCTTATAATGATTGGATAAGTATTCAAGATGAAACTATAAAATTATTGGAATTACTAATTTTAGAAATTAATATAAAATATGAAAAACAAAGAAGGTGATTTATAATGTCAACCTATGGAATGAGTAAAGACGAAGTAGTAAGAGAATTAAAAACGGAAATAGAAAAAGATCCTGATCTAAAATATTATTTGAATAATGAATATGTTGAAAGATTAATTGAATTACTTATTGAAGGAATTGGTAAAGTTATAGAGAAAAATAATAGAAAAGTAGAAAAGGATAAAGAAAAAGAAGCTTTTGCAAGAGGGTATAGATAATACAGGTGGTAAAAATGAAAAAAGATAATATTAACTTTATATTTAGAAGTCTTAATAAAAAGAAAATAACAATTTGTTTATTAATAGAAGCATTTTTGGATTTTATCTATTATTTTGTCCCATTTGCTTTTACTTTATTTTTAACACTACCATTTACAATAGAAAAAGCAATTATTGTAATCGCAATTTTTATTATATCCAAGACATTAAGAGTTGGCGGTAATTATTTATTAAGAAAGTATAGTGATAATTATTTATATGAATATTCAAATATACAATATTCTGAATTTTACAAAAAATTAAGCAAGGTACCAACTGAAACAATTTCAAAGTATCAAACTGGCTATTTTGAAAATATAATAGAAAAAATTAGTAGTTTAGTAAAAACTATATTACAAGCAGAATATGTAAGTATTGTAATTACTTTTGTTTTTTTATTTTATACATTATATAACCAATCTATTATTCTATTCATAATATCATTTGTAACAAGTGTCTTATGCATATATTTGAGTATAAGAATATTAAAAAAAGCAAATAAACAAGTAGAAACTTTATACGAACAAGAATATGAATACTCTTCTGTTTATAATGATTTTATCAGTAATATTCGTACAGTAAAATTACTAAATAATGATAAATATTTTTTACATAAAATTAATCAAGAAGGATGTAAATGTTTTAATGAAAATAAAAAGTATGTTAAATTTTATTCATTTGAAGAAGTATTACGTAATATATTGATTGTTATTCCCTTTATTTTAGGATTAATAAAAGCAGCAATTGATTTATCGAATGGTATTGATACTCTTGGAATAATAACATTCTATATTTCTATACATGTTGAAATGGGTTTTGTTT
Source organism: uncultured Bacilli bacterium (assembly GCA_947628325.1). GTDB lineage: Bacteria > Bacillota_I > Bacilli_A > RF39 > UBA660 > Coprovivens. Next base: position 813 of record CANQZL010000178.1, on the reverse strand, counting down.
TTGAAGAATTATCAGGGAATATAATAAGTTGGTATGAACTTAAAGCTATTAAAAATAAATTGAAAAATATTTTTAAAGACTTGGATGAACGAATTCTACTAAATGATTTTCATAAAATTAAATTATCAAATATAATTATAAAATATCCAAAGACTAACCTAGAAATAAAAGCGGATGAATTTTTAGTAAATAAAAAGGATAAAATATCAATTACTGGTCAGTCAGGACAAGGTAAAACATCTATTATTAATTTGATTTTAGGAAATATTAGTTCTTATAAAGGGACAATTTTAATAGATGATTGTGACATAAAAGATAAGAAACTAGATATAGGCGTAGTAAGTCAAGAAATTGAATTGTTTAATATGTCTATCAAAGATAATTTATGTTTAGATAAAAAAATATCTGATGAAGAAATTATAAACTATTTAAAAGAACTAGAATTAGATGAAATATTATTATTTGAAGACGGAATACATACGATAGTTGGGGAAAAAGGATTAAAATTATCAACTGGTCAAAAAAGAAGAATTAATATTTTAAGAAGTTATTTTATGGATAAAGATATTTATATTTTAGATGAACCAACATCTAATCTTGATAAACATACTGAAGAAGTTGTAGTTAATTTTATTTTAAAATATTTTAACGACAAAACATTAATTATCGCAACACATAATGAAAAAATAAATGAAATATGTAATAAATTTTATACTTTTGATAATCATAATTTGATAAATTTAAAAAGATGATTTAAAGCATTAATGCTCAATATCATCTTTTTCTTTTATATAATAGGAAAGTCATGAAAGG
>CANQZL010000177.1 GCA_947628325.1 uncultured Bacilli bacterium | reverse complement strand
AAAACTATTTCACCAAGTTTTTTTCTGTCAATCATATTTTCATTAATAATAGATTTTCCAAATGAATTTATTAATTCCTCTTTAACCTCTGGTAGTAATAATACACTATGTCCAACTATATCAATGTTTAAATGCACTGCCTCATTATTTGCCAATTTTATTATTTGATTTGCTAATGTACTTTTACCACTACCAGATTTACCACAAATACCTATAATCATACTTCCCATCCCATCTACTTGTATTATATTGCATTGTTCTGATATAATTAAAATACATATTTATTATGTTTATCATAATAGGAGGTTATTATGAATATAGACTTTGAATTATATAGAGTCTTCTATGTAGTAGCAAATCACTCTAATATTACTAAAGCTAGTGAAGAATTAAATATATCTCAACCTGCAATAAGTAAATCAATCAAGAATCTAGAAGAACAATTAGGTGGTCAGTTATTTGTTAGAACTAAACGAGGAGTCGTTCTTACTGAAGAAGGAAAAGAATTTTATACTTACATAAAACAAGCAATTGAATATATTAATAATGCCGAAAATAAATTTACTGATCTAATTAATTTAGAAATAGGATGTATAAAAATAGGTATTAGTACAACTTTAACAAAACAATTTTTGTTGCCATATTTAGAAGAATTTCATACTTTATATCCTAAAATAGATATACAAATAATAACTAGTTTAACTTCAGATTTAATGCCAAAATTAAAAAATGGATTAATAGATATTGTAATCTTAAATTTAAATGATAAAAATTATGGCAATGATATTAATATTATTAAATGCCGAAAAATAAATGATTGTTTTGTAGTAAATAATAAATATAAGTATTTAGTTGATAAAGAATTATCTTTAAAAGATTTAAATAATTATCCTTTAGTGCTACAAGCCAAAGGATCAAATACTAGAGAATTTTTAGATAATTTTGCAAAAGAAAATGGAGTAATACTTAAACCTAATATTGAATTAGCAAGTTATTCATTAGTAGTTGAATTTTCTAAAATAGGTTTTGGTATAGGATATGTAACTAAAGAGTACATTAAGGAAGCGATAAAAAATAAAGAATTGTTTGAGTTAAAAATTAAAGAAAATATTCCTAGTAGATATATAGGAATCGCATTATCAAAAAGTCACATACCTAATTTTAGTACAAAGAAACTTATTGAAATAATTAAAAAAAATTCATTTTAACTAAGAAAGGATTCCAACCTTGATGTGAAATCCTTTTTATATTTTGTTATTAAATAAATATCTTTTACTTCAATACCTTCTAAAATTTGTAATTATGCATATTATTAACAACTTCTACATAAATATTCCTTTGTTTTTTTAGGTATATATCATTTCATTTTTATATTTTTAGTAAGTTTTTGTTTTAATAATCGATGTAATGCTTATTAGAAGTTTCCTATTTCATCAAACCAATTTAACCATGTATCATGTTCAATATTAATTGACGAGTTTTCATTAATATACATAGCCCTATGTAAATATCATCTATTTCAATAGTTTCAATGTCATCTATTTTATTAAAACTATTAGTATAATTGATTATTGCATCCTTTATATCATTTTCTGATGTGGAGTTTTTAATATCTTTAAGCATTTTTTAATCCAATGATATTATATATAAAATGAAAAAAGTTATTAATGCGTTCGACAACTTTTCGACTATAGTTCATTTTAATATTTAAAAATCGAACTAAAAAGTTCGACTAAAATACAAATTGGGGCGATTGTGGAAGATATTTACTATTTTTTATTTATAAAAAGAATAAATAGAAAATCAATAAACTTGTCTTTTTTTGACGCTACTTAAATTGTTTTTCTCTTTCTTTTGTTACTAGTTATAGTTTTCTTTTCAAAATTGTAATAGTAATCTTCTGCATGATAGGCCATATCTGCTTGTTGTTGTTCATATTTGTTTATATTAATATATCTAATTAGAATATCAAATTCAGCGGCTACATCAATTTCAAATTGAGTTGGTGTATCTCTGGTTATTATATAACTAGGTTTCATCACTTCGTTAGTTGTTCCCATATTTATTGTTAATTCGTTATGATCAGAATGTGTACATGCAATAAACTTATCTACAGATAAATAACTATTTTTTCTTACTTTTCTATGTCGTCTAAATTCTTCATCATTTCCATCAGTTCCACCATCATATAGAGTGGCAGATGTTATTATTCTTCCGTTCAAATCTTCATAGCCAAATGTTATTCTATTTTTAGCTGTTCCACAAAAAAGTGAATTCAGTTTTGATTGATTTATTAAAGAACAACATCTTCTATTTTTTTTTATTTCACCGTTTTCATTAGAATAATAAATTTGTTTAAAAGCTTTTGCATTTTCAGCACATGGAATTGTACTAACAAGCATAGTTAAATGACTTTGAATATTTGTTTGGTTTTCAATATTATAAAATTTAACCTCTTTGCCTGATGATGATAATAATATTTTAGGTGTTATGTTTGATGTTATATCTTGATTTATACTTTGTGAAACTAAATCTTTAAATCTTTTTTGACACAACAAATACAATTTTGACAGTATTTCATAGTTTAATACACAATTGTTCAGTAATTGAATATTTGTGTTTGAATATTCCTTATCATTATTCAAAAAAGAATATGTATTATATAAAATAGCAATATTAATAAATTAGTCTATATGTCTCGGAAAAATAGAAATTTCATGATAAAATAGAATAAATAAATTTGTTTGGTGGTGAATAAATGACAAATGAAACTTTAATGAAAATTTCCCAAATGTTTTGTGGAAACGAAGGAGACTATTTTAATTATAAAACTGGTTCTCAATT
>CANQZL010000176.1 GCA_947628325.1 uncultured Bacilli bacterium | reverse complement strand
CAATAAAGTTTATCTTTATTGGTTACTAATTATTAAAATCGGGATTTCCATTCGGGATTTCCTAACTTAAATTGACCAAAAACTTATTAAAAAACCTTTAAAGTCTCTAAACTTTAAAGGTCTTTTTTATTTCTTCATATATTTTATAGTACTTATCTACTATACCATTCTTAAATGGCCCAGAAGAATCTCTCTTCCTATCAATTAAATAACTTAATTCAGATTTTATAATTCCATCCAACTCATTTGAATAATGCATTGTCTTTTTATGATAATTATATTCATTTCTATCTAAAATTCTAAAACCTCCATCAGGAAAAACTCTCAAATCTAAATCATAATCAATATACTTAATAGATTTTCCATCTATTACATAAGGTGAAGCTATATTACAATAATAAAACAATCCAAATTTCTTTAATTGACCAATTATATTGAACCAATGATCTTTATAAAAGAATAAAACAGCTGGTTCATTCGTAAAATGACTTCGACCATCTTTCTCAGTTATTTTAGTTTTCCCATTTCCACAAACTAAAAATTCATCATTATTTTCTAAAACAATTGCTTCATCAGAAGTATGTTCTAAAGTTCCATCATGTTTATAACAATAAATTTTTAATTTATCACCTACTTTAATATCATTCATAAAATCCCGCTTTCGGTACTAATTATATACTATTTTTATAAAAATAACAAACAGAGAAAACCAAATTAACATTTTTTTAGCTTAACAATTCAATTGCTTTATCTAATTGTGTATCATAAACTGTATTATTATCATATTTAACATCTACTTCATAATCAGGTATAATTCCTATTTCATCAATACATTCTCCATTTGGTCTTAACCATTTAGCAGATGTATATTTCATCATCGTATCTTCATAATACATCATAGTTTGAACTTTACCTTTACCATATGTAGTATTACCAACTACCTTCGCTCCATAACTATCATGCAAAGCAGAAGTTAAAATCTCTGCCGCTGATGCTGTTGTTTTATTAACTAAAACAACAATACTATACTCTCTTTTATCATTTGTTTCATCTTTATATGCCGTAACTTTATTTTTATTTTCTAAAGAATATACAACCTTACCTTTTTCTAAAAATAAACTTGCTATATTAAAGGCTGAATCCAAATAACCTCCCGTATTATTCCTTAAATCTATAATTAAAGAATTTATATTCTCTTTTTCTAAAGACATCAAACTTTCTTGAAATTCTTCAAAAGATTTAAATGAAAAAGAACTTAAAGATAAATACCCTATTTTTTTATCTTTTGACTTTATTATATCTGTAGAAGTTACAGGAATTGTAATTGTCGCTGTTTTAACATTAAATGTCAATTCTTCTTTATCCCTTTTTATAACAATCTCATTTTCTTTATCTTTATTTTCTTTTATTGAATCTGCAATTACTTGTGAATTATCAGTATTAACTTCTATACCATTTATCTTAATTATTTCATCATCAACTTTAATTCCGACTTTATCAGCAGGAGAATTCTTATAGACTTCATATACGATATTATCAACTGTAACAATCCCGATTCCATCATAAGTACTATCAAGCATTTGCGATAAAGAATCTGTTTGATCTTCATCTAAATAAATAGAATAATTATCTTCTAAAAAGTTTAACATCCCTTCAATAGCAGCTTCCACCATCGCCTTTTCGTCAACCTCTTCATAATAATTATCTACAACTTCTGAATAAGTTTCCAAAAATTCATTTATATTTTCGTCAGTAGTTATTTTTCCTCCATACAATGTTGATGACTTCTTAAATTGATAGTTTAAAATTACCCCAGATATAACACAAGAAATAATAGCAGTAATAATTATAATTATAAGAATATCTAATATATCTAAACTAAACTTATTTTCAATTCTTTTTAACTTACTATTTACTAATTTTTTTTCTTTCTTCTTTTTCTTTAAATTATTATCAACTATATCCTTTGTTTTATTATTAATCTTTTTATTATAATTTTTTCTTACTTTAGAATCCTTATTAATTTTACTTTTACTCTTATTTTCTAAATCATCATTTAATTTTTTGCTTATTTTTAAAGATGAACTATCTTTTTCATTTAATTGTTCTTTTCTTTTTACCATAAATTCACCCTCTAAAATAAATAATATCATAAACAAAAAAAGTTTAATACTAAAATTAAACTTTTTTTAACATATTTATTCAACTCCAAGTTCTTTTTGCATCTGTGAATAATCAACTATATAAGACCTTATTTTACCCTTTCTTATCTTAAGTAGTGTTATATCTCCTACCTTAATATCATTTAACTCAGTTGCCTTTGTATTGACATTTTCAGGATCATAATAACTTTTATTAAGCTCATTAGATAAATCTACAGTATAAATATGTAAATGTTTTTCTTTTTGGTTATATAAAGACACTAATGAAGACATCTCACCTATATAATCTCCTTCAGCTTGATTATATATTGCTACATAATACTCATCATATGGACGATTAAGTATTTGTCCCATTATTGCAACATCATAATTAACTGAACCTTCAATAACCTCCTCTGTATCTTCCCCTTTATCCTTTTTAAATAAGTCTTTTGTAACAAATGCTCTTGTTAATAAATATATTGCACAAACACAAAGTAGAACAACAACTATAACTATTAAGAATTTTTTTATTTCTTCTTGTTCTGTTGTTTGATAATTTACTTTATTAACTTGAGCTTTCTTAACATCATTTTTCTTTTTTTCCATTTAAACCACCTTGACTCAATTATATCACATTTACCTGTTAAATCAATCAATAGTTGCTTTAAACACTGATATTATGAGCATTTTAAGATGTTTTTATTCA
>CANQZL010000175.1 GCA_947628325.1 uncultured Bacilli bacterium | reverse complement strand
GAAAATGAAACAACTATGATAATTAGTAGAGGTATTGGTAATAGTATTTTACCTTTTAGAATAAATAATCGACCTGAATTAGTAACTATAACATTAAAAAATAATTAAAGTAAACCTATAGTATGTTTAAAAATTTAAATAAAATTGATATATATTTTCTTGAAAGGAGCAAGAAATATGAATCAAGAAAAAATTGGTAAGTTTATTGCAAATATTCGTAAAGAAAAGAAATTGACTCAAGAAGAACTTGCTGAGAAATTAGGTATTACTAAAAATGCTGTAAGTAAGTGGGAAAGAGGTTTATGTTTAATGGATATGTCTTTACTTAAACCACTTAGCGAAATATTAGATGTAAGTATCAATGAAATACTTGCAGGACAAAGAATTGATAATAAAGATATTGGGGAAAAGAGTGAAGAAAATATTATTAAATTAACGGAATTAGTAAATTTAAATTCTATGAAATATGGTATTATTGGTATGTCTTTATTTTCAATCATTTTAATGTTTATTGCATTTTTTAAAGATGTTCCTATGGCTTCAATGGTTAGTTTGTTATGTGCATATAACTGTGTTACTTTTTTAAGTCGTTATAAAATAAGAAAAGATAAAACAGATTTAATTACAGGAGTAATGTTCTTTATTGCTGTTATTTGTAATACTATAGCTTTTATATTATTCTAATAAATATAAAACTCAAGTTTTACTTCGTGTTCAAAAATACTTTTACATTTTATATTTAATGTGAAAGGAGAGAAAATATGAATCAAGAAAAAATAGGTAAATTCATTGCGGAATGTCGTAAAAAGAAAAAACTAACACAAAGTGATTTAGCTGAATCTTTAGGAGTAACTGATCGTTCAATTAGTAATTGGGAAAATGGTAAAAATATGCCAGATTTATCGCTATTTAAGCCTTTATGTGCAAAATTAGATATTACTATTAATGAATTATTAAGTGGAGAAAAACTAAATAAAGAAGACTATCAAGATAAATTAGAAGAAAATATTGTTAATACTATTGATTATTCAACTAAAAAAATAACTAAATATAATCAAATTATTTCAGTAATTATAATTATCTTTGGTTTATTTATTGCTATTTCGGCTATAATGATTTTTCCTAGTGAAAGTAGTTGGGGTTCTATTTATTCAGTATTTGGTATTATTATATTTATGATAGGTATAAGTAGAGTTTTAAGTACAATTAAATGGTATTTAAGATTATTATTTATGATAGTTATATTTACTTTATCTATGAGTATATTAGTATTTACTGATTATATAAATGTTAAATATAATGAAGAAGCTCCAATGTTTAGAACTACTACAAAATATATAGGTAATGTAATTTATTATGATACATTATTTTATGATGTTTATAGATGTAATTTTGATACTGAAGATGAATATTGGGTAGTAGAAAAAAATAGTAAAAAGACAGATAATGATTTAAGAAATTATTGTAAAGAGTAAAGTATATTAGCTTTACTTTTTTCATGGTATAATATTTAGTAGATGATGGAGGATATGATGAAAAAAGGATTAAAAATAACTTTAATAATTATAGTTGGATTAATTGTCTTGATATTGGTAGATACATTACAAGCTAAAGTATTTAATAATAGTCCATTACTAAAAATACGTGAATATTATAATGGTGGTGAAACATATTATATAGATAAAGGTTTATTAGTAAATCATTATTATTGTAATGATTCTGAAGAAAAGACTTTATTTAAAAATTCTAAATATGATTGTCCATATGAATTTATTATTAAAGAAATAGTAGATACTTCTGAAGATATTGATGATTTTGTTTGTGCAGATTCTTTAGAAGAATTTTATCGAGATGATGATTATGTTTACTATTATAGTTGTACAAAGAGTAAATATGTTTTAGTTAAGTATACTTATGGTTATAAAGAAACAGTTACAGAAGCTTTAAAAGAAAAAAGAATAACTATTAAAGATTTAGATGATTATCAAATAAAGTATTATAAAGAACCTATTAATAATGATGAAATACCTGATAATTATATTGCTGTTTTTCATGGTGGAGCAGGTGAAATAGTTTATGAAACCTATATTTATAAAGTAGATAATAAGCAAAGTAATTATGGTTTTAATTATATTAATGTTACTAAGACTACGAAATCTTATGGTAGTGATGAATGGAATGCAAAGGTAACTAAAAGAGGAACAGTTAGTTGGACAGATGAAGTTTTTTCAGTAGCTGAAAAGAATTATGCTTATTCTTATGTAACGTTACCTAATGATAGTAAAACTTATACTATTGAAGAATTTATGACAATGTTTTTGATGAATTAAATGATAATTTTATAGCCATCTTAATAGATGGTTATTTTTAATATTATCTTTTTCCTTAATTACCGAGTCTTTAAAATATGAAATTGAAAAATAAAAATTATAATTTGTATGGGCAACCTCTATATGAGATTTGCTTTTTATTTGGTATAATGTTTAGTGAAAGGAAGAGTAATTTGTAAGAAGTATATAAAATAAAATGGGATTATATTTAAGTTTTGAATTTAGTATTGGAATATCAACGATAATTTTATTTAATATATTAATAGAAGAGAGGATTGAGTATGCAGAAATATTTTGATAAAGCAATAGAACTTGCTAAATTAGGAGTTAAAAATTTAGAAGGAGGTCCATTTGGAGCAGTTGTTGTTAAAGATAATAAAATAATTGGTTATGGAAATAATAAAGTTTTGAAAGAAAAAGATCCAACAGCACATGCTGAAATAATTGCTATTCGAGATGCATGTAAAAGATTAAATACACATGATTTAACTGATTGTGTTATTTATTCAACTAGTGAACCTTGTCCTATGTGTTTATCAGCAATTATTTGGTCTAAT
>CANQZL010000174.1 GCA_947628325.1 uncultured Bacilli bacterium | reverse complement strand
AAGTTCTATGTTTTTTCATTTGTAATGATTGTTTTTTTAGCTATTATATTTCCTTTTTTTTTAGTTAATAGATTTCATAAAATAAATTTAATATTAATATTAATTGCATTGGCACTTTTTTATTTATATATGGTGATTGATGTAATAAGACATAAGAAAAATTTTAATTCGGGAATTTTTATAATTTTAATTGTTTTAGTTATTATAAGTTTGTCTTTTTCAGTTGTTAAATTGATTGTTTAACTTGAAATATGGTGTATTTTTAGTATAATACGTGTTATAATTGTTTAGTTGTTAAATGAGGAGGTGCATTATGAGAACTTACAAAGCTAATTTACCTGAAGGTGTTAAAAAAACATTTGGAGCTTTAAGAGGGGTTAAAGTAAGATTAGTAGCTAAAGATACTAAAAAAAATAAGAAGGCTAATAAAAGTAGTAAATAGACAGATGAAAATCTGTTTTTTTGTTAAAAAAAGTAACTTTAAATAAAGCTACTTAATCCACTCATACATATTTTATTAATAAATATAGCTATTGAATTAGGTTCTTCTTGACAACCATTTTTTATCCAACTCTTAATTATTCCTATTGTACCATCAACAATAAAACTATATATTTTGTCTAAATCTTCACGAGAAGATTTTTTTAATAGTTTTTGCCATTCTTCAATACTTTCATTATATACTAATCTTAATATCCTTCTTAAAAAAGTATGATCTCCATTTGCTCCTAATAATCTAGTATATACTTCTTTTCTTTCAGCTATAGTTTCAATTATTTTACTAGTAAAAGATATTAAATAATTTCTCTTTATATCTGGAATATATTTTTTTAAATCATTTATTAGAGAATCTTCTATTTTACTTATTAAATCATCAACATCAGTATAATATTTATAGAATGTAGTTCTGTTTATATTGGCTTTTTTACATAGTTCTAATACTGTAATGTCTTTTAGTTCTTTATCATTTAATAAAACAATAATAGTATTTGTTAATTTTTTCTTGGTATTAAGAATTCGTTTATCCATAGTATCATCCTCTATTTATATTATAATATATAGAATTAAAATAAGCAACACATTGTTTATTAAAAAAAGATATGGTGTTATTAAAATTTGTGATATAATTGTTTAAGAATAAGGAGGAGTTATATGACTAATAGATTCGTTTTAAATGAAATGTCATATTTTGGTTGGGGTTGTAGAGAGGTATTGCCAGAAGAAATAAAGAAAAGAAAATTTAAGAAAGCTTTATTAGTAACTGATAATACTTTGTTAAGAGTTGGAATTACAGATAAAGTTACTTATTTTTTAGATGAGTCTGAAATTCCATATGTAGTATTTAGTGATATTAAACCTAATCCTACAATAAGTAATGTAAAGAAAGGGTTAAAAGTTTGTTATAAAAATCATTGTGATTATATAATTGCTGTTGGAGGAGGTTCTGTAATAGATACTGCTAAAGCAATTGGTATTATAATTAATAATCCTGAATATAAGGAAATTGATAATTTGGTTGGTTCTGTAGATACAGAAAATAAGGCACTTCCAATTATTGCTTTACCAACTACAGCAGGTTCAGCTTCAGAAGTTACTATTAATTATGTTATAACAGATGAGCAAAAAACTACAAAGTTGGTTTGTATTGATCCTAATGATATTCCTGTTCTTTCTATTGTAGATTCAGAGTTAATGGCTGGTATGCCTGTAAGTACGGCGGCAGCTACAGGACTTGATGCTTTAACTCATGCTATAGAATGCTATATAACTAAAGGACATACAGAAATGAGTGATATGTTTGCTATTAAAGCTATTAATTTAATATATAATAATTTAGAAAAAGCTATAAATAAGGATAGGGATGCTTTGGAGAAAATAGCTTTTGCTCAATATATTGCTGGTATGGGATTTAGTAATGCTGGTTTAGGTATTACACATTCAATGGCTCATCAATTAGGAGCAATTTATGACATACCACATGGAGAAGCTAATGCTTTATTACTTCCTTATGTTTTAGAATATAATGGAGAAGTTTGCCAAGAAAGATTTAAGAATATGGCTATAGCTATGGAACTTGATATTAATGACTTGTCATTAGATGAGATTGTAAAAGAAGTTGTAAGTGCTGTTAGAGATTTAGCTATTAGATTAAATATTCCTCAACATATTAAAGAAATAGGTGGAAAAGAGGAAGATATTCCACTATTAGCTCAAAAAGCTTTAGAAGATCCTTGTACAAAAGGAAATCCAAGAGAGATGAACATCGAAGAATTTGAAAGGTTATTTAAAATTGCTTTTTAGAAGAGACTCAATAGAGTCTTTTTGTTTTTTTAATAATTAGCACTTAATCGTTGACAGTGCTAATTATTAGTGGTATTATTCAATTAGTAAAAAGAAAAGGAAGAAAGATGATATAAATGAAGAAAAAACAATTTAAAACAGAATCTAAGAAAATATTAGATTTAATGATTAATTCTGTATATACAAATAAGGATATATTTCTAAGAGAATTAATATCTAATGCAAGTGATGCTATTGATAAACTTTATTATAAATCATTAACTGATAGAAAAGTTAAACTTGATAAGGATGATTTTTGTATTAGAGTTGAACTTGATAAAGATAATAGAACTATTACTATAAAAGATAATGGTATTGGTATGACTGAAGAAGAATTAGATGAAAACTTAGGTATAATTGCTAAAAGTGGTTCTTCTTTGTTTAAAGAAATGAATGAAAAAAATAAAGATATTAATATAATAGGACAATTTGGAGTAGGATTCTATTCAGCATTTATGGTTGCTAAAGAAATAAAAGTATTAAGTCGTGCTTTTGATAGTAAAGAGGCCTTTGAATGGGTAAGTAATGGTACTGATGGATATAGTATATCTGAAGCTAAGAAAAAAGATGTTGGTACTGAAATAAC
>CANQZL010000173.1 GCA_947628325.1 uncultured Bacilli bacterium | reverse complement strand
AAATTTACATTTTGATTTTTTTCAATTTTTTTGTTTTTTTTCAAAACAAAAAAAGTCTTATTAGTCAAGACTTTTTTTCAGCATAGATATATTTATTTATTATAGCAAATTTACTTTAATATATTTTTTAATATAACAGTTTTTGTTCTAGACATTTCTTTTAAGGTAGTCATAACTCCTTCATTGCCTATACCACTATGTTTCCAACCACCAAATGGCATTTCAAATGATCTAAAGAATGAAGCTCCATTAATAATAACTCCACCACATTCTAATTGATTTGCTATTTTGACAGCATTATTAACATCTTTAGATATTATGCAACCACATAAGCCAAAAGAAGATTGATTTGCTATTTTAATAGCTTCATTTATGTCATCAAAGCCAATTATTGAAACTACTGGTCCAAATATTTCCATATCTTTAGCAACAGCCATAGTTTTAGTAACATTATCTAATATTGTTGGGTCATAGAAAGCCCCATCTCTTTTACCACCTAAGACAAGTGTTGCTCCTTCAGAAATTGTTTGATTAACTTGTTCTTCTACTTTAATTGCAGCTTCTTCACTAACTAAGCATCCTAATTGAACAGTTGGATCACTAGGCATACCTCTTTTAATTTTAGATATTCTTTCTTTTAATTTAGTAATAAATTCTTTTTTTACTTTATTATGAATTAAGAAGCGTTTTGAAGCACAACATACTTGTCCAGTATTATAAAATCTTCCCCAAATAGTTTCTTCAACTGCTAAATCTACATCTCCATCTCTATCTAAAATAAAGGCATCATTTCCACCTAATTCTAGCATTAAATGAGTTAAATTAGCACTACAAGTTTTCATTGTTTCCATTCCTGATTTTGTTGCACCAGTTAAACTTACTAGAGCAACTCCAGGATTTGCTGCTAATGCTTGAGCAGCATAACCAGCTGTACCATTTATAACATTAATTGCTCCTTCATCAACACCAGCTTCTAAGAGTAATTCAGCATATTTAGTCAATGTTAATGGATTATGAGGAGAAGGTTTCATAATAACTGAATTTCCCATTAAAAGTGCAGGTGGTATTTTTTGACAAAACAAGTCACTAGGGAAGTTAAATGGTATTATTGCTACCACAACACCTAAAGGAGCTTGAACTGTATATTGGATTGTATTTTCATTACCAGCCTCTTGTCCAGCAGGAATCATATTTCCATATTCATGTTTAGCTTTTTCGCAGAAAGCTGGAATACCAATGGAAACATTAGCTATTTCGCCATATGCTTCGGTTATTGGTTTACCAGTTTCATCACTTAATAATTTAGCTAACATATCTTTATTTTTTTCAACTAATGATACAAATTTCATTAAAATTGCGGCACGTTCATGTAAAGGTCTTTTTGACCATACTTTTTGACCTTTTTTAGCAGCTGCAACTGCTGCATCACAATCTTTTTGCGTACTTTCTGGCACAGTATCAATAACTTCTTTAGTAGCAGGATTTGTTATTGTTATTACTGAGCCATCTGATGCATCAAGCCATTTGTTTCCAATTAAATTCTTTGCCATATTTCACCAACCTATTCAGCGAATCCTGTAAATGATAAAGATAAACCACAAATAGTTGCACCTGAATGATTCATTTGTCCATATTCACCAAATGTGAAAGCAACAATGAAAGGAATATCTCCAGCAGCATTTTTGATAGCTACGAAATCTTCATCAACTCTATCGCCAATATGTAATTTACGTCCACCACAATGAACTAATAACATAGCAGCAGGTTTAAAATTATATTGAAGAGCTTTAACAGTATTTGCAGCTCCTTCTATTAAACCATCAACTGTATTATGTAGTTGAATTACAGCAGTTTTTTCAGCCATTTTAGCACCAACATTAAATGAATAATCTTCGTTACCAATCATTGGGTGACGAACAGCAACTAAGTCGCCTTGAATTGTTTTAACACCTAATGCCATAGGAATAGATGCAACAAGTAAATTTTGTCCCATTAAATCATCAGCATTAAGTCCTGTCCATTCAGCATATTTCTTTAATGCAGGTTCACCATCTATTTCAACTATTTTTCTATCATTTTCAACTTTTGTTATAATACCTACATTATCAGTTTCTTCGTAAGCACCTGTAAAGACATTTTTAATTTCTTTTGTTGTATAGAATAATGCTACAGCACAGCCATCGCCAAATACTTTATTTTCACAGAAAACTTTCCATTCTCCTGCTACTGCATCATCTGCAGCACTTCCACCAAACATAGGGACTTCTCCGATAACGTCTTGAATTCCTTTTAAGTAATATTCTTCTTCAGCAGGTGATGCAAACATTGCAAAAGCAACTGGGCTATATTTTTTATCTATACTTGCCATTGCTTCTTTAGCAATTTTTCTTCCGGTTGTACGAGGGTCGTTGCCTCTTTCAGATGATGCAACTCCAACAATTAATTCATTGTCTTCTAGAACCATCATTCCAGCAAAACCATCATCGCTTGAAATAATGCCATCAGGTGTCATAATAGCACCAGAAGATGTACAACCAATTACTTTAAGTTCAGGATTAACTGACTTAATTCCTTTAATTAATTCATCTTGATCATATTTGATTGATGAGAACAAAAAACCTACTTTAGGATTTTTTATTCCTTTTGTAGAATTTTTAGCAGTTTCTACTCCTGCTTCATAACTATTACTTAGGATACTTGATCCAACCATTGCTTTCAAATAAATTCCTCCTTTTTATTCTTAGAAAACACTAGTATATGATGATTTATATTTAAGATAACTCTATATTTATTGTATAATTTTTCACATATTATTTCAACAAATGTTTTTTAGAGAATGTAAAGCAAAAAAAAGGAACATTAATCGTTCCTTTTAGTGCATTTGTGCGTTTTAAATAAAACTCCCGTATAGCTGAATGAGATTGACATACTATTTTGATAGTTTCATAAATA
>CANQZL010000172.1 GCA_947628325.1 uncultured Bacilli bacterium | reverse complement strand
CTACGACCTAACGGTTAACAGCCGTGCGCTCTACCGACTGAGCTAATCAGGCATTGCTCTTTAATTATATAAATAATTATAACCAAAGTCAAGAGAAAAATACTAAAATTTTTTTATAAAAAAGATACATAATGAATTCCTATGTATCTTTTTTATATTTTTTAATAGAATTTAATACTACTAGTAATGATACTAATATTAAAACTAATCCTATAATTATACTATTTTTTATTCCTAATCCTCCAGTTAAAGGAGCTTTGTGAAATAGTGTTTTGAAAAACATATATAATCTTCCATTATTTCCTAATTTATCTACAACACTATTACCATTTGATACTGAAACCATATACATAGCATCAGTATAGCCTGATGTACTTGTTTTATTTGAAGATTTAGATAATAATTGTGTATTTGTATTTGAATATTGATATCCTCCTACTTTTGTCGCTACTACAATATTATTCCCTGGAGAAGTTGTTGTAGTTGAAGTACTTTTATTGAAATAAGTTAAATAAACTTCTCCATTTGCTCCATAAAAATCACTACCTTTTTTGGCAACGGCATATTTTATTAATTTACCTTTGCTTCCTATACCGGTTGATTCATAATAATAAATAGGTATATAGTATGTTGCATTTTTATCTATATTACTTAAATTTGTTACTTCGCCTGAAAGATTTATGGTTCCACCCGATTCTGATAAAATTCCTTCACCACCTTGAGTATAAAGTATAAAGTTATTATCATATATATAATATTTATTTTTACTAGATGGACTAAAAGATATTTCAGCATCTCCATAGCCATTACCTTTTTTATTAAAATAGTTAGAGTAAAAGTATATATATTGTTGAGAACTCTCAGTTATAGTATTATTTTCGGCATATTCTTCGGATACTCTATCAGGATCAATATAACCATCTGTTTTAAAAATGCTATTTATCGCTCCTACTGTATACACTATTCTTAACGGAGTTGATGCAACTGTGTTTTGATTTGATGAATAACTTTCTACATCACCTGAAGCATCTATAATTATTTGATCGGCTTTCAGCGGTATTGCTGTACTAGGAATACTTACATGTAATGTTTCTTGGTTATTTATTTTATCAACCCATATTTTTATATCACTCAGCTTAAATTGAGTTGTCACATTATAGGCTTCATTAGTAATTGTTTTATCGCCACCATTAGATAAGACATTATAATAAGTTCTAGTAGCTGTATTCCCACTAGAGGCTTTAGTAATATCATAAGCATTTCCAAATAAGATTAATTTTTTAAAACTTTTTATTTCCATATACTCTCCAATTGGATCAGTATATGTTAAAATGTTGGTTTCACCTTTACTATTTTGTCCACTTATCGGATTAAAAGCGTTACCAACTTCATATTGAATCAACTTATCAAATATACTTTCCATTTCAGTAACACTTACAACATATGATTCCGTTACATAATTGATATTTTTTATCATTTCAGCTTTGGTAACAGGATTTAAGCTTCCATCACCTGGAAAAAAATCTGGATCATACAGATAATTATTACCATTCGGGAAATAATGACCTACTAATGTATGTACTGTATTATCTTTCCAAGCTAAATAGGCATTATATGCTTCCGGAATAATACTTTTCCCTTGAGAATACTGAATATCAGCATCATCTACCCTATTACTATTAAAATATTTTTTTGGATCAAGAGTTGCATCAAGACGAGGTACTTCCCACTGGCCTTTATCTCTAATAGTAGAAATATCAATACCAAAAGTATAAACTCCTACCTCTTTATCATACATATAATAATTATGTTGTATTTTGGTTTTCAAATAAGCTGCTGTTAAAAGTGTATGTAAAATAACTACTGATCCACTATAATTACCATCAAGTTCATTAGATTGAGATAACTCAATACTAGCATCTGGATTTCCAGCATACCAAGAACCATCAGATATTGTATTTGACCCACCATCAGTTAAGACAAAAACTAAAGGGATTCTACTAACTGTTTTATTTATTGTTGGAACGACATATGTTGTTTCATTTGTATTAGCAAGCATTCCCATACCAGCTAATATTCCTGCTTGCATATTAGTGTAATTTCCAACAGAACAAGAATTATACCCTAACTCATTCCTACATCTATCATTTTGCAAAGGTTTTCCATTTGAATCTAATACATTAAAGACTAAATCAAATTGTTTACTCATAATTGCTGGTTTATATTCATAATAATCTTCTACGGTTATGTAATTACTTGTACCATTAGTACTTGTATAATGATCAAGAGGCATTACGACTTTACCAAGGTGACCATATATAGCTAGACCAACACGATTTGCCGGATTTTTTTTCATTAAATAATCGATTGCTCTATTAATAT
This sequence comes from uncultured Bacilli bacterium, assembly GCA_947628325.1. Taxonomy (GTDB): domain Bacteria; phylum Bacillota_I; class Bacilli_A; order RF39; family UBA660; genus Coprovivens. Next base: position 610 of record CANQZL010000172.1, on the reverse strand, counting down.
TATTAATGGTAATCTGAATTCTCGTATCGTCCCAATCAGTACCCTCATCATTATATTGTTCTACTCCCATAGTTCCGGAAACGTCTAGTATTATAACAAGATCTATTGGGGGAGTTTCATTGATTGCTTCACTAGAGCCAAGAGCTGAAAAGACAGTTAAAAAGTCATCATTGAAATTAAAATTAAAACCATTACCAGCATTAACGTATGATAATCCATTATCTAAAGTAACATTTCCTCTTGTATCATCATATGAATATACTGATTTGTCTGTCCATATTTTTCCATTATATCTTGAACTTAAAAAGTTTTTATAATTATCAACTGTTGAAGGATCGGCAACTCTTTCTTCTGCAAGAGTTGTTAAAGCAAAAATAACACCAAAAGAAGTGTTAAAAAAAGTACTAAATATTAATATCATGATTAAAAATTTTTTCATTCTATTGAATGCTTCTTTTTTCATGCTTTGCTCCTTTACATTGCCATATTATCTAATTTATTATACAATTATTTATATTTTATGTCAATTAATACAAAAGTAAATGATAAGGTTAATGTTTGTATTTTTTAGACTTCAATTGTTTTTACTATAGATGTATTATCTTTTATC
>CANQZL010000171.1 GCA_947628325.1 uncultured Bacilli bacterium | reverse complement strand
GGATAATTGTTTTAATAGAGAAGATTTTATATATGAACAATCAAATAGAATAGCGAAAGCTATAAAAGAAAAATATGGAGATGATCCAGAATTTGAATGGGAAAAATTTCCCGGGTATGCAACTTTTAAAAATAAAGAGAGTAAAAAATGGTATGGTTTAATAATGAATCTTGATAAAAATAAACTAGATAAGAAATCTAAAGGTGAAGTAGAAATAATTAATATTAAATTAGATTCAAATAAAATAGAATCTTTATTAAAATTAGAGGGATTTTATCCTGCATATCATATGAATAAGAAAAGTTGGATTTCTATTATATTAAATAATACAATATCAGATGAAGATATAATGAACTTAATAGAAAGAAGTTATTCATATACAATTTTGAATAAAAATAGTACTAATGAATGGATAGTACCTGCAAATCCTAAATATTTTGATATAGATAAAGCTCTAAAAGAAAATAATACAATAATATGGAAACAGAGTACTGCTATTAAAGTAAATGATATAGTTTATTTATATGTCGCAGAACCTTATTCATCAATTATGTATAAATTTAAAGTAGTAGAGATAAATATTCCTTATGAGTATAAAGATGAAAATTTAAGAATGCAAAAAGCTATGAAAATAAATTTAGTAAGAAGATATGAAAAAGGACAATTATCATTTAGTAAATTAAAAGATTTTGGTATTAATGCAGTTAGAGGACCAAGATATATGTCATTATCTTTAAGTGAATTTATTAAACAAATTGAAAAAGAAAAATGAAAATGATATTAAAGTAAACTAATAGTCGGTTTACTTTTTTAGTACTTAACAATAAAATTAAAGTGCAAGGAGGAAATATATGGATGCGAAAAAAACTGGTGAAATTATTAGTAAAAAAAGAATTGCTTTAAATATGACACAAAAAGAATTAGCAGATAAATTGTTTATTACTGATAAAGCTGTAAGTAAATGGGAGCGGGGAATATCTTTCCCTGATATATCTATTTTAATTCCTCTTGCAGAAATCTTAAATATAAGCTTATATGATTTGTTGAAAGGAGAGGAGGAAGATAATGAATAAAAAAAATGTTGATAAAGTACTTAAAGATACTATTGAATATGCAAATAATGAAATAAATAAAAGTAAAAAGAAATATATAATAATGTTATTAATTATAGTAGTTATAATATGCTTTTTAATAATGAGTTATTTATTTATATTTAAATATGAAATACCTGTTAAATATAATAAAGAATTGATTAATGTAGAAATTCCTGAAGATAAAGGTATGTATATAAAAGTAAATTTAGATAATTATAAAGAAACTGATGCAATATTAGTAAAAATTGATGATAGTAGTTATGATTTATATATTAATGTTACACAAACATTAGCAACAAAAATGTTTAAAGATAAAGATAAAACAAATAATTTATTGCGAATTGGTAATGAGATGATAATTGATTTTCAATCAGAAAAATTGCAACAATATATACCTGATGGTAATAATGTTGCTGCTATAAAACATGTTTACTATATTGATAATTTGTCTAATAAAATTAAAACAATGAATGATAGTGAATTAATAAAATATAAAAATAAAGTTTTAGTTTGGAAAAGATAATTAAATTAAGATAAGCAAACAATAAAGTTTGCTTTTTTGATAAGATAAAAGATAATTTAGATAAATGGGAAATTTTAATTTTTTACTTTTTAAGAAAAAAATTAATAATGATATTTTTTTAAAAATAATATCTTAAAGCTTTGTTGTTAAGGGAATGTTTATATAGTATAATAAAATTATTAAATGAAGGGATATTATGAAAAAAATAAATATTACTGAAAAATATACTTTATGTATGTAAAAAGAAAAGAAAACTTTACATGAGAAAGAACTTACACCATACTTAATAGTTTCAATGATAGTTGAGATGATACTTAATGATAATTTAGAAGTTACTGATAAAAATAAAGTTATTCTTTCTGAAAATAGACCTACAGAAAACTATAATATTAAGTTATATGATATTATAAAAGATATGAATAAAGAAGAATTATCTTTAAGATATATTTTATCTTCTATATGCTATAGTTTTTCTAGTAAAAAATTAAAAAGTATTATTAGTGAATTAGAAAATAAAATGATTGAAGATAAACTTATTTCATTAGAAGATAAAAAAGGTTTATTTGGGATTAAGAAAGTTATAAAAATAAATGAAGATGAATTTAGTAAGATAATTGAAGAAATAAAAAATAATCTTTTGGAAAAAGGAAAATTAACTGATGAATTAGTCTTAATAGCATCTTTATTAAATTCGACAAGATTTTTAAAAAATATCTTTAATAAATATGAAAAAGAAAAATTAAATGAAAGATTAGAAGAAATAAAAAATTCAGATATTGCTAAAAAAGTTAAAGTAGCGCAATCTGTTATAAGTAATATGTCTGCCATTATAACAGTAATGATAATTAATGCTTCAACACCTGTATAAAAAAATAAATACTTGTTAATGTATAACTCCTATTATTAGGAGTTTTTTAAAACAAAAAAAATAGGTGTAAGATACTTATATTAATGACATTCTAAGAATTGTCAAGAATAATTTTTTATGATATTATACTCACAACAAAAAGACACGAAATTTCTAATTTTTTAAAATTTTAGAAATAATGTGTTAATTTGTAATATAATAATAAATGTAGTCAAGTGGTGATGACTACTACTTATCTAGTTGCTTACACAAAGCTAAAATTTGTCTGAGTAGCTTTGTAGTACAAGCAACAATTGATGCGTAATGATGTTTACCTTCATTACGTTTTTTTCTGTAATAAATTTCAATATCATCTTCTACTTTTGTTCTACCAACAATAGTAATAATGTTAGAACAAGCTATATAAAGAATTTTTCTCATATATTTGTTACCGGATTTAGAAATATGGCCATGAACATTAATAGATTTACCAGATTGTTTAATAGACGGATCAAGTCCACAATAAGCAGTTAATTCTTTAATATTATGAAATCTATTAATATCACCAAG
>CANQZL010000170.1 GCA_947628325.1 uncultured Bacilli bacterium | reverse complement strand
ATTCAACCTTCATATATAGACATAGTCCTAAGAACGTAAGTTCTAAATAGATATACTATATTAGTTACTTCCTTGATTTTATCTAATATAGTACTTGGAGTTAAGAACAAAGTCTTAACTCTTTTTTTAAGGTTATAAAGTATAATGATACGACATAGATAATATTTACTACTTCAGAAATAATTAAAGAATAGATTTTAAAATTTAAAAAACCTAAGATAGTCATAATAATTAATTTAAGAATAATTCCTGATATAGATATTAATGTACATACTTTAACTTTATTAAGACCTATTAATATACTATTTAGGGGAGATTCTAAATAGAAAAGAACAAAGAATGGAGATAAAAAAGAAATGTAACTAGAACCTTCTTGAGTATGATATAAAATATTAAGTAAGAAGTCTTTAAAGATAAAGATTACTAAAGTACAAGATAATCCTATTATAAAAGATATTATTAAAGATTCTTTAATTCTTTTTTTTACTAAGTTAATATTACATTTAGCATAATTATTAGATATTTCTGGTAATAGGGCATTACTTATTGCAGTAATAAAAAATGATGGAAATAATAAAGTACTTATAGCATAGGCGTTATATATACCATATTCTCTTGTAATATAAGATATAGAAGAACCTGCAAAATATAAGACATTAGTTAATATTATTGGTTCAAAGAAAAAACCTATATTACCTAGTAAACGTCCACTAATGGAAGGAATAGATATAGCTAGAATTTCTTTTGATTCTTGATAATCAAAGTTAAAGTCTTTCTTAGTTAATTTTTTCTTTTTAGGTAAATAAAATAGAAAGACTATTATAGAAAAAGATTCACTTAATATATTAAATAATATAAATACAGTAACTGATACTACTGTACCATATTTAACTATTTTAGGTAGAAGAATTGAGATAATGGTTAATCTAAATAACTGTTCTAATACATTACTTACCATATGAGGAGTCATATTTTGTTTACCATAGAAGTATCCTTTAATAATATATCCTAAAGAGATAAATGGTAATGTAAGAGTACAAGCAATTAAAGGATAATAAGTATTAGGATCTTTAAGTAAGTTGTTACTTATATACTTAGTAAAGATAAACATTAAAGATATTAATATAATATTTAGAGTAAACATTATATAACAAGAATTAACTATTACTTTTTTAGTATCAGCATTAGAACTTATTCTTTTACTTATAGATACTATCATATTAAAATTAGCTAATGACATTAAAAGAGAATATGTAGGAGATATTAATGAAAATAGACTGACACCATTAATACCAAAATTTCTTGTATAGATAATTTTAATAATAAGACCAATTATTTTAGTTAGTAGACCTCCAATAAGTAAGATGATTGTCGATTTCCAAAATTTATTTTTCGTAGTCTTTTCTCCTTTATTAGTTTTAATTTTTATTATATAATTATCTTATTAGGGGATTATTTAGGTGATTATATGGAACAAGTTATCTTTAGTTCTAAAGAAGAATTATATAATAGGGTACTACCTGCTTTAAGATGTAAGAAAAAGTCTTTATATAGAGATGGTTTTAAAAGTATTGAAGAAATTGATATATGGGATTATTTACGTAATAAGAAATGGGATAATAGTATTGGATTAGAACTATGTGATATGATTGATGATATATTAAATACTGATAATATTAGTATTTTAGAATACTTTCATAATAAATATATGTTTAATAGTAGGAAGTATGATGATATAGATTTACCTAAGTTAAGGGATTAAGAACTGGGAGGATTATAAATGAATGAAATAGTGCATGAAGAACCTATTACTTATGATGAATTATATGAAAAGGTTAAGAAGTTTATTAAAAAAGAAGAAGAATTAGATGTTATAAATAGAGCTTATGCGTTTGCTTTAGAACGTCATGCAGGTAAAAAAAGATTAAATGGGGATGATTATATATCTCATCCTTTAGAAGTAGCTTCTATTTTATGTGATTTAAATGTTGATTATGTTACTATTGCTTGTGCTTTACTTCATGAAACTGTTAATCATACTAATACAACAATTGAAGAGATTAAAGAAGAATTTGGTAGTGAAATAAGTAGTATTGTTTATAGTATTAGTAAAATTAATAGATTAGAGTTATCTGATGATAAAGATTCTTCAGCAGCTTATTTAAGAAAAGTTTTAGTAGGGTTATCTGAAGATGTAAGAGTCTTGTTTATTAAGTTAGCTGATAGATTACATAATATGCGTACAATATATGCTTTATCTGTGGAAGAACAGAAACAAAAAGCTAATGAAACAATTAATGTTTTAATACCAATTGCTCATCGTCTAGGTATTAATAGTATTAAAAGTGAATTAGAAGATTTATGTTTAAAATATACGAAACCTGATGTTTATAATGATATTTTAGAAAGGCTTAATGCTAGTAGAGAAGAATTAAATGATTTACTTACGGAGATGAAAGAAAGTATTTCCCAAATTTTAACGGAAAATGGCATCAATTTTAAGATTAAAGGACGTGTTAAATCAGTTCATAGTCTTTATAATAAAATGGATAATGGTAAACGTTGGAATGACATTTATGATATCTTAGCTTTAAGAGTATTTGTTGATACGGAACAGGATTGTTATTTAACAATTGGTTTAATTCATAGTAAATTTAGACCAATGCCTAAACGTTTTAAAGATTATATAGCTAATCCAAAAGAAAATATGTATCAAAGTTTACATACAACAGTTTTTGGTCCAGATGGGAATTTATTTGAAGTTCAAGTTCGTACTTATGAAATGGATGAAATTGCTGAAAAAGGTATTGCTTCTCACTGGTCATATAAAGAAAAAGGTTCAGTTAAGATTCAAAGTATGATGGAACATAAATTAGAGATGTTTAGAAATATTATTGAAGCTAATAATAATGTTTCTTCTGATACAGAATTTGCTGGTATTTTAAGTAGTGAGATATTATCTGATTTAATTTATTGTTTTACCCCAAAAGGAGATGTCTTAGAATTACCTAAAGGAGCAACTCCAATAGATTTTGCTTA
>CANQZL010000169.1 GCA_947628325.1 uncultured Bacilli bacterium | reverse complement strand
TTATAGTCAAAAAAATATAAATATGTTAATATTATTCTTGAGGGGATGAGGTTATGGAAGCATTAAATACTAATAATGAAATGCAAATGTATACGGTTAATAAAGTATTAAGAGAAATGGAGTATGCTGAAAAGTATGCAAAACAATGGGGAGCTTTTTGGTGGGAAAAATGTTTAGATGGTAGTAGTCCTACATTAGATAGTATACCATCAGAAATTGTTTATGATTTAAAAGTTAAATATCAAAATATATATGATTTTACAGATACTCATAAATATGAAGTATCTTCTACAGGATGCCCTTTAAAGATAGTTAATCTTCCTTATATAGATTATGAAAATGGTGAAGCTGTAGAAAAGGAATGCCCTGTAGCATTTAATACAATTGAATGGACTAATTTAACAACAGGTAAGTCTTTAAGATCTTTTACTTTTAATAGTGAAGGAGATATTAGTTTTTCAAAAAATATAAAAAATCCATCTAAAATGGTTAAAAGAAAAAATAATCGTCAAGATATTAGTTATAAAGCTAATTATAATGTATTAAGTCAAGATTTTGACTTCGATTTTCATGTTGTAAAATCAACGGGTTCTGATAGTAAATCAGAAGAAGAATATAGTGAAATTCATTTTGCTTTTGAAGAACCAAATTTAATTCATATGAAATATAATGATTTAGAAATAACTTGTGATTTAGCAACGGGAGAAAGAAAAGCAAAATTATTAAGAAAACATGATGGTAAAGAACCTTCTGCTGATTTAGATGTTGTTATTAATAGAAATGGTGATTTTAAAAAAGGTTCATTAGTTTTACAAACTTATAAAGGGAGTAGAAAATTAAAAGTTAATGGGACTTATCGTTTAGATTTAGATGAAGAAAAAGGAATTCAAGCAAGATTTATTTCAAGAAAAGGAATTAAACTTAATTTATTCAATGATTTAAGACTATTGGGTAATACAGATAAAATATTATATAGAGCTAACGGAGATGAAAAAAATCTTGTTACTGATTTAGTAACTCCTGTTCAAACGGCTATTTTAAGTAGTGGTAAAAGAAAAGAAATTATTATTGAATCAAGTGAATTTAATATGGAGGTTATTAAAAAGACTGAAGAAATGATAATTGAGTTAATTAAAATGGTTAAGGGAGAACTACCATTGGAAGGATTACAAGAGAGAATCGATAGTTGTTTAAATTTAATGGAAAAATCAAATAGAAAAAGAACAGGTCATCATCCTTTTGCTTTAAAATTAATTAAAGATGAAGATTGATAGTTTTACAACTATCTTTTTTTGTTTTAAAAATAATAATAAATATAAAAATAGATTAAAATATAATCTATTTATAAAATGATTTTAAGAAATAATTATTAATAATAAACACTTTTGTTTAGAGATTCAACTGCTGTTAAAATATAAGATATTTTATACCATGTTTGATAATCAACTTCGCCAGTTTGAGGAAGAGAAAAAACTTTTTGGAATGTTTTAACAGCATCAGTTGTTTCACTATTATAAAATCCAGAAGGATTTTTAATTATTGGTATTCCAGGATAACTCCCTCTAATATAGTTTAAAGAATTTTGAAGAACATAAATATCTATACTACAGTCATTTTCTTTTAATGTGTTTGAAAAAGAATAGGGATAGGTATCAGTTATTTTAGCTTCATAAATATTTATATCATTACCATAATAATATCTTAATATTTCTAATGCTGTATAACCTTTATCACCTAAATCTTTAGAGCCCCATTGACTTAAATATCCTGTTTCATTAGTTTCATTTTTATAGTGGGCTAATAATGGTTCCATTCTAATTCCTTTTTTTATATAATTTGTAAATATATTATCTACAATAGAAGATATTGAATCAAAAATAGTTCCATTTCTTGTATATTTTTGATCATATATAGGAGATGACGTAATTGTAAAGTTATAGCCTCTACTTTTATACCATTCTGTATAGATTCTATTTAAAGTAAATGAAATAATTGCTAGGACATTAGCTTTAATTGTTTCTTTGGGCCAAGTACTATATATTTCACTACTAGCTACATTTTTAATATATTGAGTAAATTCAACGTTGTAATTAGCAGCATTAGAATTACTAGGGATACCATCATGAACAATAATATAATTAGGAATAATAACTTCTTTTAAAACAATTGGGTTTATTTGTGAATTATAATTATTTTTTTCTTCTAAATTATTTGCGGGATATTCTTCCCAAAGAGTATTTGGAGTAATTTCTTCAACAATTTCCTTAATATTATTATCAATTGAAATTAAATAAATATTTTGTGTAGATGTAATACCATCAAATATTTGAACACCTTTAATAGTAGTTTTAGCTAATCCTAAAGAGTTAACTTCTATGTCATATGTTTCATAAGGTTTAATGTTATGTTGTTCTTCCTCTGTATAACTTTTATCGACTGTACTTAATGTAATTGTTTCTGTTTGACCATTTTCATCTGTTGTAGTTGAATAAATAACACTATTATCTTTTAAGATATTAACGTTAGCATTTTTAACTGGATTAGCTATATTATCATTATAGACATTTATTTTTAAATAACCATTTGCCATTTTTCACCTCTATTTATTATATTAATATTATTTTTAATTAATGAATATGATTATAAAAAGGTGATATGTATATGTATGAAAATCTACATTTAAATGACATAGGAGATAATGTCAAAATTTTACAAGAAAAGTTAAAAGTACTCGGCTACTACAATGGTATTATTACAGGGAGTTTTGGTATGGAAACTGAAGTTGGAGTAAAAAAATTCCAATATGATAATGGCTTACCAGTAACTGGTAATGTTAATAGTTCAGTATGGGATTTATTAGATAGCTATACTAATTATAATTTCAATACAATTAGTTTATATCCAACATTAAAATATGGTTCTACTGGCGATGAAGTTAAAGATTTACAAGTTAAATTAACATCACTTTTATATTATAATGGTAATCTTAGTGGAAATTTTGATTTAGAAACAGAGAATGCTGTTAAAAGATTACAACTTAATAATAAATTAACTTCTGATGGAATAG
>CANQZL010000168.1 GCA_947628325.1 uncultured Bacilli bacterium | reverse complement strand
TTATTTTCTAAACTTATAATTGTATTGGTTCTTAGACTCATATTATCATCTCCTATTCTCAAGATTCTTTATTATCTAAATTATTAATATAATTATCTAGTTCATTGCTTAAATTTTCGCTTGATACTTCACTAGGTTGATTTGTTTCTGAAGTATTTATATTAAAAATATTATTAATTGATAAATCCTCTGAATTTGAAGTAATTTCTTCATTTTGATTGCTAGATTGATTATCTGAACTTAGATATATTTGCTCTTCTTGAAGAGTTTCAGAATTCTCATTATTTATTGGAAGAGTTTCAGAATTATCGCTGTTTATTGGAATAGTTTCTGAGTTTTCATTATTTAATGAAATATTTTCTGAACTATTTGTTTCAGTAGAATCAGTCAAAGAATTTTCTACTGGTGTATTTTCTGTTGGGGCATTTTCTTCTATGATGGTTTGATTTTCATTAATAGTATTATCTTCAACATTTTCATTTTCATTATTATTTGAAATAACTTCAAATTCTTCGCTATTATTTATATCAATTGGTTCTATAGATGTTATTTCTTCATTTTCTGGATTTTCTTCAGGGACTAATTCCTGATTTTGATTTTCTATTGATTCGGAATTAGATTCTTCATTAACTGTATCTAATATTTCTTCAGAAGAATTATCTAGTTTATTTGTTTCTTCTTCTTTTTCAGATAATAAATCTTCCTCTGATTGTTCTTGGCTTATGATTTCTTCATTGTTTTTTGAATTTTCAAAAATTGTTTCTTCTTCATTATTTGAAGTATTTAATTCTTCTTTAGGTGTATCATCTTCCATAATTTCAGGACGATCTAATTCAATTTCAGTAACTACTTTTATTCCTCTTTTATCAGGATTTATAGATATTGGTTCGGCGTTTTCTATTTCTTCATCTAATATTTCTTCTTGAGAAATATATTCTTCATAATTACGAGGAATAATAGTATTTGTTTGTTCAATAATATTATAATCAATATCACTTAGTAAATCGATATGTAGTTCATCTTCTAAACGTTTAATTATTTCAAGAGGTGTTTCTGGGAATTGACGACGATGTTTTAAATCGATAACTATTTGAGCAAGTTCTTTTAAAGTATCTTTATCTTTATTTCTTGATGTTATATCAATAAGACCTGCTTTCTTAGACATTAATCTATTTCTAATATTACTTATTTCTTCTTGAGCATTTCTTATTTTATTATTAATTTCTTCATATTTATATTTAGATATTTTAGTAGCTTCTTCAATATCGCCTGATTCATCATTTCTAAATAAAGTGGCAATTTTTTCAGCTTCAACTATATCTTCCTTTTTTTCTTCTATGAAAACTTTTAAACCAGCTTTTAAGCTAATATTTGATTCAGGTGCTTCATCATAGGCTTTTTGAAATCCTGCCAAGTCATTTTTCATTATAGATATCATAGAAGCAATTTCTCTATATTTATCTTTATAATGAAATTCTTCATCTTTATCTACTAAATCTATTTCTTTTTGTAATTTTTCTTGTTCATTATGCCATTTCTCTATTCGAGATTCCAAAAATTCGATTCTAGCCTTTTCAGGAGTTCTTGCTTCAAGAATATTGTATGTTTTTTGTTCAACCTCATTTGCAAAAGTATCTCTAGCTTGTGTTGCTCTTAGAAGTTCTTCTTCTAAATTATTATCGTCTGGAACATTTATATATGGCTGACGTATAACAATATTTAATAAATCTATAAGATATTTTCTAGCATCAATAGGTTCTTCTTCGCTATTAATAATATCTTTTATTTTTGTTTCTATATATTTAGGATCTTTTTCAATCTCTTCTAGGCGTTTATTAAGTTCTTCGATTTTTTGTTCTAAATCATTAATTCTCTTATTATTTTTTTCCCTTTTACTTTTATCAATATATGTTTCTTTATTTTTTAAATTATTTTGAGTTTCTTCTAATAATTTTTTCTTTTTATCAATTTGATCTTCTAAATTGCTTATTTCTTCTGTTAAAGAGATTATTTCGTTTTGAATTGTTTCATATTCATCATTTTGAGAATTAAGTTCTTCAATTAAATGTTCAATTTTTTGGTCTGTTTCTTTAATTATGTCATTATATCTACCAATTGTTTCTTGATCAATTGTTGAGGTAAGTCTTTCTTGAATACTTATGATGTATTTTTCATAACTAGCTTTATTATTTCTTAATAAATTAGTGCTTTCATAAGCATTGCTTTCTTCATCTTTTAAATTATTTAATTCTTTATTTTTTTCTTTTAGTTCATTCTTTAGAGTTTGTAATTGTTTTTTAGTAATAATTTCGATGTTTCGATCAGCCATTTCAGCACTAGTGTCATAACTATCTTCGTCAGATAAAGATCTTATTTCATCTATTTCTTGTTGATGATTTTTTATTTTTTCCTTTATTTCAGTTTCTTCAACACGTAAAGAAGGACCATCACTTTTAGAACGGCACATTTTTACTAAAACATCTAAATTCCATAATACCTTTAACTTATCGTCCATAACTATACACCCTTTTATTCTAGTCTAATATAATAATATCATAAAGCTTATTTATTTTCAATAAAACTCTTTTTAGTATTAAAAATTATTATTTATGACATATATTTAATAAGTGAGGTGGTTTATGAAAGATTTTCCACCAAATATAGATCCAAGGATTTCAACACTTAGTGCTGTAGTAATTGGATTTGCTTTAATTGATAATTTTACGGCTGCTGAACAGAATGCTCTTGGTAACTGGTTTATTACTATTGGACAAGTCTTAGAAAACAATTCAGCTTTTCAACAAGTAATTGAATCGCGTATTTCTGGAGGTACTTTAAATATTAATAGTAAGAAATATAAAGAAACGGGGGATCCTTATATGGATAATGAAGCGTGGACAGAATCTCCCTCCGATAAACAGTTTAATGATTTAAAAAAGACAGTTGATATTATGAAAGAGGAGTTGGAAAAGTTAAGAAAAACTTAGATTAGTATTTCAATATTTTTATTTCAATAAAAAAGAACTATTATACTAGTTCTAATTTTACTGTTAGAGCGTCGTCTCCAACTCTTTC
>CANQZL010000167.1 GCA_947628325.1 uncultured Bacilli bacterium | reverse complement strand
AAACAAGAAGAGCTTCCAAACGAACCAGAAGAAAAAGAAGAACAAGTAACACCAAGTAAACAACCTGAAATTGAGAATAAACCAATTGAAGATGAACCAAAAAATGAGGAACAAGAAAAAGTTCCAACTGAAGAAGAAATAAAAGCTCAAGAAGAAATGTTACAAAAAGTTAATGATGCTATAAAAAAATCTACTTCAGCAAGAAGTGCTTATTTTCATAGAACTCAAAGTGGAAGATACCTTGAAGATGCATACATAACATTTAATAAAAATCAAAATAGAATGTTATTTAAGTCAGGATCAACTATTGACTTTATGGAAGAATATATAGAAGGATTGCCTGAACGTTATCCTGAAAATGTTGGTGTTACATCTAGTTATTATTATCAGAATAGATGGAATCGTACTTCTGCTAATGGTACTTGGGTAAAACAACCTAGCTTACAATCTTCTTTCGGAATTTATGAATTTAATTTCTTAAAATATATTAAAAGCATTAAAGAAGCTCCTGTAAAATTTGCTAGATATTCAACTTATGAAATAACTATTGCTAAAGAAGATGCTAATAAAGTTGCTGATTCTTTATTTGGATATGATACGGAGTTATGTAAAGAGAATGCAGATAATTGTAATATGTTTAGTAATGACGTTACTATAACAATAGCTATTGATTGGAATGGATATATAAATTTCTTAAGTGCAAATTGGAATGAAAATGTTGTAAGTAATTCTAAATATAAATTTTCAATAAGATTGGATATCTTTAATTATAATATTGATGTTCAAAGACCAGCAGGTATAAATGATAATGACTTTACTTTTAGTGAAAAAGTTGATGAATTTACTCCAACTGAAAAAAGAAAGTGTGCTGATTTAATTCAAAATGCTTATAAAAAAACTAGAGATGTAGAAAGTGCTACATATAAGACTAATGATAAAGAAGTAAGTTATGATAGAAGTGAAAATGAAGCTTTATATAAAGATAATAATGGTAATTTAACATATTATAAAGGTGAAAACGAATACATAGATCATGATTATGTAGGACCTTCTTATCATCAAAATAGTTGGACTAAAAAAGCTGATTCAGAAGAATGGATTCAAAATGTAAGAAAACATACTACATTTACGGTAAAAGAATTATATTTCCTAAATCATATTTTTGACGTAAAAGATAGAAAAGTAGACGGAAATATAACTACATATACTGTTGAAGTATTAAAATATGATGCTAATTTAGCATATAGTTATGCTTATAATGTAAGTGATAAATTCTCTGATAATATAACATTTACTGTTTCAGTTGATGAAGAAGGTTATATAAGAGAGTTACATATTGATGTAGAAGATTATAAATTTGATCTTGTTCTTAGTAATCTTGGAACAACTGATGTAACAACACCAGAAGATATTGAATTATAAAATAAATAGATAGTTTTAGATAGTTAAATATTAAAACTATCTTTTTTATGGCAATTAATAGGTAACATATTTATAATAATGTATAGGTAATTAAAAAAATTTTGAAAGAAAATTCTATGTATAAAAATATTAATTCATTTTATTTTATTTTTATGTTATAGTTATAATGGTGGAAGTAATGAAAAGAAAGAATTGGTTAATAGCAGTAGTTTCTGTCTTTGTTTGTCTTATAATAGGTTTTGGAATTATAATGATTAATACAGATTTGTCTTCATATGATAGAGAAACTAAATATACGTTAGTTTCTTTAGAGGAAGAAAATAAAAAAATTGATGTTTATTTGAATGAAAATTTTAACTTTCATAATACAGGCATAAGAGATGAAAAAATAAAGTATATTGTTATACATTATACAGGAAATACAGGGACTGCAAGAGCTTTTATTGAATCTTATAATAATTGGAATCATGTTAATAGTAGTGCTGATTTTTTTGTTGATTTTAATGGTGATATTTATCAGTATAATAGGGATATTGATGGAAGATATGCTTATGCTGTTGGTGGCGAGAGAGATGAAAAATCCAGTGGTGGTAGTTACTATAAAAAATGTACAAATGAGAATAGTATTAGTATTGAGATGTGCGTTGGCAATAAAGGTGTAAAATCTCCAAATTCGAAAGATTGGTATTTTAATAAAGAAACAATTAATTCTACAATAGATTTAGTAGAATATTTAATGAAAAAATATAATGTTGAAAAAGATAATATCATTAGACATTATGATGTTTCAGGGAAATATTGTCCTGGTGTAGTTGGTTGGAATAAAGATAGTGGGTCAGAAAGTGAATGGGAAAAGTTTCTAAGTAGAATAAAATGATAAGGTGACTAAAATGAAAAAAATATGCCAATATTTGTTATTAATAACAAGTATTGTATTATTGGTTGTATTATTAGTAATTATATTTTTAAAAAATAAAAGTGATAATAAATTAGATGATGAATCATACACAAAAGTTCTTAGTTGGGAAATATATCGTAAAACAGATGGATATGTAGCTCCTAAAAATAATTATAGTAAAATAGTGTTGGATAGATATAATGGTTTATCGTATAAAAATAGTAATATTCGTGAATTGTTTTTAACTTTTGATGTTGGTTATGAGTCAGGAATAACAAAAGATTTTTTGGATATTGTTAATGAATGTGGAATAAAAGTAGCGTTTTTCATAACAAATTCTTTTTTTGAAGAGAATCCTAGTTTAGTTGAGAAAATGATTGATGACGGACACATAGTTGGTAATCATACTATGAATCATTGTGATTTGACTAAACTAACTGAAGATGAGATAAAAAGTGAATTATTAGATTTGCATAATAAAGTAAAAGAAAAATTTGATTATGAGATGAAGTATTTTAGACCTCCTGAAGGTTTGTTTAGTGAAAAGGTATTAAATGTTACAAGTTCTATTGGTTATAGGGCTGTAGTTTGGGGGTTGGCTTATGATGATTGGGATAAAAATAATCAAAAAGGTTATGATTATGCTAAACATATGATTTTTGATAATGTTGAAAAAGGTCAGGTTATATTGTTACATGCTAACTCTAAAGATAATCTGCATATTTTAAAAGAATTTATAACTACTTTTCAAAATAA
>CANQZL010000166.1 GCA_947628325.1 uncultured Bacilli bacterium | reverse complement strand
TCATATGGGATGTAGTTTAGTATTTAATGAATTTGAAAAAACTTGGGATTGTCCTTGTCATGCTTCTAGATTTGATATGGATGGTAAATGTATTAAAGGACCAAGTAATTATGATATAAGTTTTAAATGTAAAAACAGTAAAATAAAAATGTAAATTTTTAGTAAATTTCTCCACTTGGTTACATATTTTTTACGTTTAATTAACATGTACGTGATATACTCTTAATAGAAAGAGTTGATGTTATGAAAAAAATTTTGTCTAGAGGAATAAGTCTTTTAAGTTTTTTATTTATGGTTGCTTTTATATCTATTATTAGCGTTAAAGCAGCTGATGTTGATGAAGTAAGTGTTCATATAATAAATCCATCTTATGAATATATCACAATATATGATAGTTCGGAAAGTGAGGTCACTTCTTTTAGTGGATATGATACGACTGTTAATTTAAAAATTGGAGAAACATACAAGGCAGTATATAATAATTGGTGTTTTTCAGAACCAAGGACAAGTTCTTTTACACCATCTTTAGAAGAAACTGAATGGGAAACTGGCTTTTATTATGAACCTTGCTCTAGTTCACCTTCTTATTTTACTTTTAGTCTTCAATTAAAAAAGGTATGGGAAGACAATAATAATTTTGCATTAAAACGTCCAGAAAGTATTGATATTGAAGTTTCTTGCTCTGTACGTGATATGTATTATACGAGTGAGACAAAGGAATTTTTAATAACTTTGAATGAAGAAAATAATTGGACTAATACAATTGGTGTAGATTCCTCAGAAAGTCCTTCATGTACTATTAAGGAGAAAACTATTTTAGAAGATTATGAAGTGAGTTATAGTCAGTCATATGTATATATGAATACTAATATGTATACTTATGAATCTGTAATTACTAATACATATATTGGCCCAACTATTGAGAATACCGAGATAGAAATTCAAAAAATATGGGAAGATGAAAATAATAAGAAAGATATACGTCCTGAATCAGTTACCTTTTTATTAAAAGCAAATGACTCTGTAATTCAAGAAATAGAATTAAGTGACGAAAATGAATGGAAAGTTGTTATTAGTGTTCCAAAAACAGATGAAGAAGGCAATGATATAGAATATAGTATAGATGAAAAAGAAGTTCCAGATGGATATGAAAAGAAAATAGATGGTTTTACAATAACTAATAAATTAATTGAAGAGCCTTTAGAAGAGGAAAAAGAACCAGAAGAACCAGTAAATCCACCAGCTAATCCGAATACTGGAGATAGTATAAGTAAAGGTTCTATACTATTTATAGGAAGTTTAGGTATTTTAAGTTATTTATTAAATAGAAAAAAATTATCATTGAAATGATAATTTTTTTATTGATTATAAGTGAATAAACTTGTAACAAAAAAGTAAATTTATTTAAAAAATGTGTTATTATATAAATGTAGGGAGTAGTGGTTTGTTTTGCAAAAGTTATATAGTACAAAAGAAATTTTATTTGGTTCGAGAGAAGAATACTTAAAACATCAAAAATATTTAAACTTATTAAAGTCATTATGTGTTTGTTTTGATAAACAGGTGGCAGATTTTAATTTTATGATATCATCTAAAGCAGGAGATCCAGTTCTTATTTGTAAATATTCACAAAATATAAAGACATTAAAAGGTTTGATAACATATTTACGTATTATTACGAAAACTTATACTTATGGAGATGAGTTTGGTGAATGTAAAAATTTAGGCTCTAATTATTTCGTTATTTCAAGTCCTAAATTTAATGCTGAAGTTAAAGAAAATGATATGAAAAAATTTGGTAAGCTTGTTGAAGAATTATTAAATAGTGATTGGGTTCAAAATGTTAATTTTAAAAGTATTCAATCATCAACATATGGTAATGGAAATGACTATAGTCTTTTTCTAAATCCAGATTCTGTTACAGTTACAAGTAAGTCTTTAGGATTTAATTCATCATTAAGTTATTATCCAAGAATAAATTCAATACTAGTTAATTGTGAAAAAGGACATGTTGTAACTAACGAATTAATTGAAAATCTTTTATATTCAACTTTTAAAGCTAGTTCTTTATCTGATTATCAAAGACAGGTAATTGATAATAGTCAATCAAAAGATAAGAAAATTAAATTTGAATCAAATGTTTCAGATAGTTCTAGTATGAAATTAAATATTGACGAGCTAGAAAAATCTATAGTTCTTGTAAAATCGCCATATAGAGCAAATAAATATTAATAAAATTACAGATATGTAATTTTTTTTTTGAAAAAATGAAGCAAATTTTGATAAATAAATGAAATTATGGTAATATTTATGAAGCGTGGGGTTGATGGAAATGAATGAAAAGACAAAAACAGTTACAAGAGATTTATTATGTATAGGTGAAGTAGCTGAAGTTAAAAGTATAGGACTAAAAAGAACTCCTGGTAGTGATGATTTACATAAATTAGGAGAAACAGGACCTAAATCAAGAGAAATGACATTACATAGTTGGAATAGTTGTCGAAGTATTCTCTTTGTACCAAATAAACTTGAGTTGGCAACAGACTTATTATATAGAGGACCATATTATCCAATACTTAATATTAGTGATAATGAAGCTTGTTTAAATTCTGAAGTTGTAATTAACTCTTCATATAATTTATCAACTTTATTGAAATTTTTTGGCTATGGTGAATTTCTAACATATGATGATATAAAAGAAATACATGAGAGATTTTTTAGTGGAGGATTTGCTAAAAATAATTGTGCTTTATTTGGTTGGAGAGAGTCATTATCAAGATATGTTACTTTATATTTTAATGGTGATGAAATAAAGAATCCAAGAGCTAGAGAAAAAGAAAGACGTGTTATAAGAGAAGGAGATAGACATAGAATGTTTATTTACGAAGGTAATGGGAAATTACCTAAAGAATTATTTGACATCATTAATGAAAGAGAAAGTAAAGAGATATATGTTAATGGAGTTTTAAGAAAAATTGATGCTTTTGCTCCAGCTAAAATTGAAGGAAACTTTGAAAAAGTGCTTAGTTTTTAATAAAACTAAGTTTTTTTATAGTCAAAAAAATATAAATATGTTAATATTATTCTTGAGGGGATGAGGTTATGGAAGCATTAAATACTAATAAT
>CANQZL010000165.1 GCA_947628325.1 uncultured Bacilli bacterium | reverse complement strand
TTATATCTTTAATATTTTCAGCTTTATTTTCTTTTTTTGGAAGAATAGCTTCAAATGTATTAAGTGCAATTTTAACTTGTGCTTTTACAATCTATGCTATTGCCCAAGCTGGTTTTGAAAACTACCTAGGCGTATTTATGTCTTTTGGTACTTCTTCACAAGCTGATGCTGTAAAAGAATTTATCGGTGAATATGTTGAAAGCTTTTCTTGGTCATTTTGGTTAATTGCCATACCTTTTGTCTTTATGCTATTATTTTATATCTTTGTTGATCATCGAATAAAAGTCTTAGAAAGAAATGATCAAATCGATTTTGCAGATAAATTTGATTCAGAAGAAAGAAAACAACTTAACGACAAACTTCTTGCAAAAGCTCATAAGAAAAAAAATATCAATAGCAAAATTAATGCTTTAGTAGTTGCTATTATTCTAATAGTTGTTTACTATTTTTCGTTAACTCTTTCTTTTATGCAAAATGAATTACAAGCTAAATCAACTAGGGATTTATTTAGAAGTCCAGATATTCCTAATGTTGCTATGTCTCAATTTGGTTTTAGTATGTATGCATTTGTTGATATAAAATCTTTAATATTGCCTTCTAATAGTTTAGAAGATAGTTCTTATGATGAAGGTTATGAAATAAAAGAACAATCAGTAAGTGATTACATAAGATATATAAATGATGATGTATGGGAAGAAATTACCAAAGATGAAACAGATTCTAATTACAAAAGATTAAATAACTATTATATAAGTCAAAAAATAACCGATAAAAATGATTATACTGGTTTATTTAAAGATAAAAATTTAATAGTTATAATGATGGAATCTACAAACAATATTGTAATTAATGAAGAATATTTTCCAAACTTTTATAAATTGTATACTGAAGGATGGGCATGGGATAATGCCTATAGTCCAAGAAATTCTTGTTCAACAGCTAATAATGAAATAAGTGGTATGATGTCTTTGTTTACAATAAATAATTCTTGCACAGCTAATAAATATAAAAATAATACATATTCTGAAGCCATCTTTAATTTATTTAATAGAGCAGGATATACAACATCAAGTTATCATAACTATACTGAAAAGTACTATGCTAGATCAGTAATACATCCAAATATGGGAAGTGGACATTATTATGGAGTTCAAGAATTAGGTATACCATATAATAATGCTTATGAAGAATGGCCAAGTGATGATACTTTAATCCAAAAATTCCTTGAAAAAATCGAAGATCAAGATAAATTTATGGCTTGGATAACAACCGTATCTGCTCATCAACCATATACAAAAAGTAGTGAACTTGGAGATAAATATCTTGATTTATTCAATGATACTAACTATAATATTTCACTTAAGAGGTATTTATCTAAATTAAAAGAGTTTGATAAGGCTATTGGAACATTGCTTGATGGATTAGAAGATCAAGGTAAGCTAGATGACACTGTCATAGTTTTATATGCAGATCACTATCCATATGGTTTAACAAATAGTACTATTAATTCTTATTTAGACTATGATGTTAATGTTCAAAGAGAAATTGATAGAACACCATTTGTTATTTATAATTCTGCTATGCAAAATCAAAAGTTTAAAGAATATACAAGTTTTATTAATCTTACTCCAACATTAGCCAATTTATTTGATTTAGACTATGATCCTAGATTATATGCTGGAGAAGATATACTTTCTGAAGACTATGAAAATAGAGTTATATTTGCTGATGGATCATGGAAAGACGAAAAGGCTTTTTATAATTCTACTACTGGAAAAATAACCTATGTTGATAAAAATGATACTTATACAACTGAAGAAATAAAACAAATAAATAAGACTATAAATGACAAGATATCAATGTCTAATTTAGCAATTAAAACAAATTATTTTGATTATTTAGCTAAAGCTAAAGAAGAACATAAAGTTGAAAGTTTAGATGATGAAACTAATAATAAAGAAGATAATAATGAATAAGTTTACAGAATAATATTACATTAGAAAGGAACATTATATGAAAAAATTAGTTATAGTGGAATCTCCAAGTAAAAGTAAAACTATTGAAAAATATTTAGGTAATGATTATAAAGTAGTTGCAAGTATGGGACATATTAGAGATTTAGCTACAACTGGTAAGTTTGGATTAGGAGTAGACGTTGATAATGATTTTACTCCATCCTATATCCCAATGAAAGGTAAGAAAAAAGTTATAACTGATTTAAAAAAATTAAGTAAGGAAGCTGAACAAATTTATTTGGCAACTGACCCAGACCGTGAAGGAGAAGCAATTAGTTGGCATTTAAAAGAAGCTTTAAACTTAAAGAAAAATTATGAAAGAGTTACTTTTAATGAAATAACTAAAGATGTAATTATCGCTGCTTTTAATAATCCTCGTGATATAGATATCAATTTAGTAAAAAGTCAAGAAACTAGAAGAATACTAGATAGAATTATTGGTTTTAGATTATCTAAATTAATGCAATCTAAAACAGGAGGGAAAAGTGCCGGACGTGTTCAAAGTGTAGCTCTTAAATTAATTGTAGATAGAGAAAGAGAAATCGAAGCTTTTAAAGCAGAAGAATATTGGACGATTACAGCTAAATTTGATGAAATGGATGCTGTTGCTGAAAAATATAAAAATAAAAAACTTGAAATAAAAACAGAACAAGAAGCGCAAAAGATAATTGATTCTTTAGATGATGAATATGAAATAACTAATATTGAAACTAAAGAAAAAAATAAGAAAGGTGTTATGCCTTTTAAGACTTCAACATTACAACAAGTAGCAGTTAATCGTTTAAACTTTGCTAGTAGTAAGACGATGCGCATTGCTCAAAAATTATATGAAGGTGTTGATATAGGTAGTGAAACAGTTGGTTTAATTACTTATATGCGTACTGATAGTGAAAGATTAAGTCCTGTATTTATAAATGAAGCATTTAAATATATTAAAGAAAACTTTGGTGAAAAATATATTGGACATGTTAAAGCACCTAAAAAGAACGAAAATATTCAAGATGCCCATGAAGGTATTCGTGTAACTAGTCTTTATCGAACACCTGAATCTTTAAAAAAATATTTATCTTCAGATGAATATAAATTATATTCTTTGATATATGCAAGAAGTTT
>CANQZL010000164.1 GCA_947628325.1 uncultured Bacilli bacterium | reverse complement strand
TCTTCTTTACCTTTACTATTCTCTTCATCAAGTATTTTCTCAGCTAAAGCTATATTTTTTTCAGCTAAAGCTTCTTCGGCTTCTTCTTCCTGAATTTTAATTTCTTCTTTTTGAACTGCATCTTTATATTTTTCTGTACGGCTTTCTTCTTCAAGACTTTCTATGTTATCTTGAGTTAATTCATTAAGTGTTGCAATAGGTTTAGTTTTATCCAAATCTTCTTCTTTCATAATTCTTTACCCTTCCTTATAATAAGATTATATCATAAATGTATGTAAATAACATTTATTTTATCAAATAATCTTAATTAAAATTTCATTCATAACATATATATACTCAGGATTAATATAAATAAACTCATCTTTGACAATTAATTCTTCATCTTTAAGAAGTTGTTTTAAATTAAAAGCTTCTTGCATATTAATATCATATTTTATAAAGAATTTTTTTAAATTAATTCCTTCCATTTTTCTAAAACCTAACATTAATTCATTGTACATTTTATCTTCTTTACTTAAAACTTCTTCTTTTAAGACATATTTTCCTTTTATATAATTTGTTAAACTTCTTGTATTTTCATATCTTACTCCATGTATATAACCATGTGCTCCTACACCAAATCCATAATATTCTTCATTATTCCAATAAGTTAAGTTATGTTTGCATTCATAGTTTTTTAATGCAAAATTAGAAACTTCATAATGATTATATTTTTTTAAATCTAATTTATCACAAATATATTCGTACATTGAAGCATCTAATTCTTCTTTTATAGGAAGTACCCCATTTATTCCAATCATAGTATTATCTTCGACTATTAATGAATAAGTACTAATATGTTCTGGTTCTAACTTTAGTATTAAATCTAAATCTTTCTTTAGATCTTTTAAAGTTTCATTAGGTATTCCATATATTAAATCTATATTGACGTTATTAAAACCTAGTTTTCTTATTAATTTCATTTTATCTTTAGCTTGTTCAAACGAATGATTTCTATTCATAAATTTTAATTTGTCTTCATTAAAAGATTCTATACCAATACTTAATCTGTTAACATTGTGATCTTTTAATAAAATTAATAATTCTTCTGTTATATCATCTAAATTACACTCAAAAGTAAATTCTAAATCAGAAGAAAAATTAAATTTACCTAGAATATCAAATAAATATTTTAAATCTTTAGTGTCTAATGCTGATGGAGTTCCCCCTCCAATATATAGAGTTCTAATCAACTCACCCGTATATCTTTCATTTATTTCTTTGACTAAAGAATTTAAATATTGCGTTATCCATGGGCCATAATATATTACTTTGCAAAAATCACAATAACTACAAATTTTTTTACAAAACGGTATATGTATATATACGCTTTCCATACTACCACTACCTTACCACTTATATTATATCAATTTCATAATTTCTTTACTATATTATTTTATTTTTTTAGACATTTTATTTGAAGTTAATAAGCAAAAAAGCTTAAAATATTTAAGCTTTTTTATTGACAAATTGTTTTATTAAAGTATAACATACTGATACTAAAGGAACGCCTACAAGCATTCCAAATACGCCACCAATTGAGCCTCCAATAGTTACAGCAACTAATACCCATATGCTAGGAAGACCAATTTTTCCCCCTACTACTCGTGGATAGATAAAATTAGTTTCTATTTGTTGAAGAATTATAAAGAAAATAATAAAGATTAAACTCTGAAGAGGACTAATCATAAATATTAAGAAGGCTCCTATAGCACAACCGATAAAGGCACCAAAGATAGGAATTAAAGCGGTAATTCCGACAACAACGGAAATAGATGCTGAATATGGTAAACCAATAATAATCATCCCAATAAAACATAGGAAGCCTAGAACAAATGCTTCAAAGACTTGAACTTTAACAAAGTTATTGAAAGTTGTATTAGATAATTTGGCAACTTTAAGAACTTTATTGTAGAACTTCTCACTAGAAATTCTTTTTAATAATTTTTTTAATTGACGAGATAAGTTTTCCTTATCAAGTAATATGTATATTGCAAAAATTAAGCCTACAAAGAAATCACATATTGCATTAAATATTGAATTTGCAAAACCCATAGACATATTCAAAAAACTAGATCTATTTTTAGAGATAAAATTAATTATTTCATTTTTTATATTACTATTATTTTCTAAATCAAAATATTTTAATTCATTTTTATCCAAACCAATTTTTTGCCCAATAGAATAAATATTTTCTTGGTATTTAGGTATATTTTGAATAAAAATAGAACCAGCTCTTTGTAATTGAGGAATTAAAATAAATAAAAAGATAATTAAGAAACCAAAAACTAAACATAGAGACATAATAGTACTTAAAACTCTTTTGCCTCGTTTCATTTTACTAAGGAGTTTTTCTTCTAATGAATTTACTATTATATTTAAAACAAAAGCTATTATACATCCTATAACAAATGGTAATAATAAATTCCAAATAAATTTCAAGATTTTAACTATCCATTCATATTTCATAATAAATACAAATAGTAAAATACCATAGGTAACTAAAAGTATCATGTTTTTAAAATCCTTATTTTTCATCCATATCAACTCCACTTAATTTAAGTAAATTAACTTATTTAAAAATTTACTTACTTTTTTATTCTTTAATATAAAATAAAATGTCATTAACCCAAAAATATTTAATATATAATCATCTATATCTAAAATACCACATTTTAATATATATTGTAATGATTCAATAGCAATAATAAATATACTGGTTACTATAAAAAAATTATACCACTTTTTTGTAAAATATAAAATCTTTGGTAAAAGAATAGCTAAAGGGCAAAAAATAAGTATGTTGCCTAATATGTTATAAAGAAATAATTCAATACTTAGATTACCATTATTAAAAGCTACAAAATAATTTTTAATAGTTTGAAATGGAAATAAGTTTAAAGAATAACTTGGATAATAATTTTTCTTTTCAATATTAAAATTAATAAATTCATTACTAAAATATCTATCAAAAATAGTTAAATTTAATAAAAATACAATATATAATGCTAAAAAGGTATATAAGTTTACTTTAGATAACTTATTAAAAAAAGGATTTTTAGTTTTCTTAATAAAATAAAAACCTATTTGCATTA
>CANQZL010000163.1 GCA_947628325.1 uncultured Bacilli bacterium | reverse complement strand
AATAGAATTAAGTCTTTTAGTTCATCAAAAGTATATGGTGCATTAGTATACATATTATATAAACCAGCAGCATTTAATTCATTTAATAAATTGTTAACTCTTTCATTTAAAAGCTCTTCATCAGTAATATCTCCATAATTTACTAAAGGAGATGGAGTTTTATTTACAGTAGATGATGTAATTGGAATATCAATAACGACTTCTTGTTCATCATCATCTGTATCATCACTTATTGCTGGTTCGAAACTTTCTTCAGTTTCTAATTCATCATTAATTTCTTCATCTTCATCCAAAATAAATGTTGCATCACCATTTTGATTAATAGTTTCAGTCAAAGAATTACCAATTTCCTTTTTTAATGCTATTAATGGTTCATCAAGCCACCATATAGGAACTGTAATACTTCCATCATTTTCATACACAATACCTAAAATTTCACATTCTTCTTCAGTAATAATATTTCTGTCTTCTTCAGATTGATTTTCATAGTTTGCAATAACAGATTCTTTAAATTCAATTAAAGCTTTTTCACTACAACCTTCATTAATAAGCCCTTGAACTATAGCTTTTTCTTCTTCTGTTAGGATGGTTTCGTCAATTACACTTTCGGCAACTGCTTCGCTAACCTTAGCGCCAGTTATAGCTTCAACAGAAGGTAAACCATTGAATGACAAGACAGCTGCCATTCCTAAAGAAGTAAGAGCTTTTGTAAATTTCTTCATTTTTATACCCCCTAAACCTAAATAAAATCTTCTTTTTTTCAAGAACATACACTATCATATTAATGCTAAAATGTCAACTTTATCATTATATAAATAGCATATATTTTTTGTTAATCTCTCGTTGTTGTTTGAATTATAACATTACTATGATTTTATGTCAAAATTTGCCCTAATATTTAAGAAAAATTACTAATTAAAGAAAAAATATGCTATAATTTACTAAGTCTGGGGTAGATATGGTTTCGACAGACTATGGTTGAGTATGACTGCAAGTGGTAGGAATACCTTAAATTCAACTTAAAATTAAATGACGAAACTTCATATAGTTTCGCTCCTGCTTTTGCAGCAGCCTAATATAAGGCATAGGAGCACTCTTACTTGTTTTCACCTATAGAATAAGATAAGGGTTTATATATATAGGTTATATTGCTATGTTGCCTAAGATATAGTAATGAAAATTTATTAGGATAGTTAAGATAGTAGGTACGTTATAGCCGGCTGCTTAATGAAATTATAAATCTAACTAAACTTGTAGACGTTATACATTCAATGTAGTTTGGACAGGAGTTCGATTCTCCTCTACTCCACCATAATGTTTGTTAAGTCCTTTATTTAAGGGCTTTTTTTATTTCAGATACACTTCAAATACACTTATAAACACACTTTTTTATAATCCTTAAATATGAAAAAAAACACTCAATAAACTAGTATTGAATGTTATAACATAATATTAATATTTAGATAAATATCATTTGAATTTCTTTCTTAATTATAAAAAATAGTTATTTTATCATTTTTATCTAAGCAGAGTAGCGAAACATCTTCAATCTTCTTATTAATATTTTTCAAATAAGAATTTAACCAACTCTTATTTTTTTTAGCTCTTTTTAATTCGTTTTCATTTAATGAACCATCAACTATAATTTGATAATTATATGTTTGTTTTCTATTATTTCTTAAAATATTATTTTTAATGTCATTATTTGTAATAGGTTGATAGTTTCCTTTTAAAAGAACCGATACATCACCTGATGGTTCTAAAATAGCACATTCTAATTCATTTATATCAAAACATCCCTTTATACGACAACTTTCTAATACTTTAGCTATACTTATTTTAGATTTCTCTAAATTTTCATATATAAAGTTATCATTATCAAATAAGATTAATGGTTCTCCATCCATAACTTCTTCTACATTATGATTTCCATAAGCAAGTAATGATACAATATAGCCGATTATTCCAAATATAACTAAAGCTATTATTCCATCATATAAAGGAGTATCTAAACTTACGATACTATCCGCTGTAATAGATCCTATACTTATACCTAATACATAATCATATAATGTCATATTTTTAATTTGTTTTTTACCCATTATTTTTACGATTCCAAATAAAATTATAAACATTATTATTGATCTTATTATTATTTCCATATCGTCACCTAATAGTAGTTTATCCAATAAATAATATTTTATTTATAAAACTCATCAGTAGTGTTTACTGATGAGTTAGAAATATAATTAATAATAAATTGTTCTTGTAAGATGATAAGGATTTTTCTTATATTCTTTATTTTTACTTAAAAGCCATAAAGCATTATCTATTTGTACAGAGTTTTTCTTAATTCCCATTTCATTCATTCTTTGTCTTATTAATTCTATTGCATAAATCATATTAGCTCTAATTTCTATTTCCATATCGCTATCATGTTCTATTTTTTGATTGTTATCTACTAAACTAGCTAAGTCACTTGAATATTCTAATACTCCACATTGTCTTAATACTTGAGGTATTTTATAATCAGCACAAGCTACCATATTATTATCATTTTTAACACATTTCTTAATATCTTTAACATTATTAATTAAATCTCCTACTAATAAAATAGCTCTTTTAAAAATATATACTTTATGATCTTTATAAATACTTATATCTCTAAAATTACTAAAATGATTAATAATACTATTTAATAATTCAATATCGTTATTACCAGTTATTTCTTTTTCAATATCTTTTATATTTTTTAATTCATTAACTAATTGTTTTAATACATTATATCTTTCTTTTAGAAGAGGAATAGACGTAGTACCTTTAAAAATATCATCTAATTCTTCAATAGTTAAATTATTTAAATAATCTAAGTCTAACAAATTATGACCATTTTTAATAGCTTTAATTATTGCATAGAAAAGTCCATATGATCCAGAGTACCATTCTCCTTCATATTCAATTTTCCATTTTATATCAGATTCCCAATAACAAAAATTTAAAGATTCACAAATTATCAAATAAATCAATATTTCTTTTTGAGAAAATCCTTCTAAATTAAGCTTATTACTATCTAACCATCCTTCCATTTCTGATTTCTGTAAGAGTTCAATTGTCTCATTAATTTTTTCTTTATTAATTTTTACATATTGTGAATTATC
>CANQZL010000162.1 GCA_947628325.1 uncultured Bacilli bacterium | reverse complement strand
TTACTGGTACTGATAGTAATGGTAATACTATTACAAAGACTTATAAAGTAGGAGATGAAGAAGACACTAAAAAGGAAGAAGAAGATAAGAAGAAATTTCCTATTAATATAATTATAATTGCTAGTGTTATTTTAATTATTTTAGTTATTGTAATTATCTTTATTTTTAAAAATAGTAAATTAAAGAATGCCAAATAATGACATTCTTTTTATAATTGATAGACTTGTTAAAATATTCTTTTTATATAAATATGATTTGACATTATAGTGTTAATAAAGAATACTTATTATTTAAAAGTTTTTATTAAATTATTATAATTAAAGTAGATAATAGGAGTGATAGTATGTCATTTGCATATAATAATGAGAATTCTAGACAAAATATTATTGATAGCTATATAAAAAATGGGACTCCTTTAGCTTTATTAGATAATATTACATATGAAGAAATGATTTTAATAATTGAAAAAATTAAAGAGTTTTCTAAAATAATTAGTAATGATAATACTAATAATTTATCATTATATGGTGCTTATGGAAGTATAATGAATAATCATAATATCTTAGATAATGATCGAATAATTGAGTTATTTAAACGTCTTAATCAAATAAAAAAGACTATACCTAAAGATGTAGATGAAGATAAATTACATATGTTAGAACTTCAGGTAGCTTTATTGAAAGCTAAATTAGATAGTTATGATATAAAAACAAGATTAAATATTGAATTATTTGTAAGAGAAGAAGATATAAGTAAATTAGATGAAAATAATTTAGAAAGTGTTTTAAAAAAATATGGTTTAAGTTTAAATATATTTCCTACAGTAGGAGATGTTTATGATTATATAAGTGAACAAAGTAGTAAAGTAGCTTTAGAACAAGAATTAGTTTCTTTACAAAGTCATTTAAAGTTAAGAAATCAATTATTAACAGAACAACAAAAAATAAAAGATGAACTAAGTAAAGGGAATATGTGGTTAGTAGATACTTGTATAAAATATTTTTTTAAAAATTTACCTTTAGATTTTGAAGAAGTAATTGGCTTTGGAATAGAAGGTTTATCTATAGCGATTGATAATTATAAAATAGATAAGAATTTTCAAGCTTTTGCTTTGAGTTCTATTTTAAATAATGTTTTTTTACATTTTCAAGAATTAACTGGGATGAGTTGGAATGCTTATAAGAAGAGTAATGAAACAAAACAATATCGTTCTATAATGAAAGATGTATCTGAAGAAAAAGATATGAGTGTTACGGCAAGTGATTTGGTATCAGGTGAATTACTTTCTTTGTTAAGGCAATCTATTAGAGCTAAGCTACTTGAAGATTCTATGGCAAATGTAGAAATACCTGTATTAGAATCTCATTCTGATATGAGGAAAATGAATGATGAAGATATTGATAATGATGAAGAAATTATAGATATTGAAGATGGATATAATTTAGAAGAAGACATAATAAGAAAATGGATTATTGGTGATATATTAAGAGAAACTTTAACTCCAAAAGAAATAGAAATAGTAAGAGCTCGTTTTTTACCATCTAGAAATGTTTCTATTCAAGAATTAGCATCAAGATTTAAGATGAGTCCTTCTACTATAAGTAAAGTATTACATAAAGCTATTATTAAGATAAGAGAAAGATATGAACTATATGATGATTTAGCGCAAAATGAACATTATAATAAGGATGATTTTGTTTACATTAAATTATTAGAGTTACTGGAAAAATATAAAGATATGACAATGGTATATCATTTAATGAATGAAAATGGTTATAATTGGTCTTTAACAACATTACTTGATAAGATATTTGAAATGACGACATTATTTGGTTTAGCAATTGGAGTAAAGAAAGGTTTAAATACATATGATAATGTCTTAAAAGAGATGAAAGAAAAATATAATTTAGATTTAAGTAAAAGTTTTTTAAATTATTTAGTAAAAACATATCCTAGAGTTATGAAATATTATGTTAATTCATTTAGTTTTACTAAAAATAGTAGCAATTTAAAACTGTAGATTTTATTTCTACAGTTTCTTTTTTAAATTTTATCTTCTTCGTCTAAATTGACATCTCGTCTTGTTAATATTTCATAACCATCTTTAGTAACTAATACTGTGTGTTCAAAATGGGCACTATTTTTATCATCATCAGTACAAATTGTCCAATTGTCATCTAACATATAAATATTTGCAGTTCCTAAATTTAACATTGGTTCAACAGCAATAACATTACCAGCATGAAGAGTAGGACCCTTATGTTCGTTACCATAGTTTGGAACATCAGGTTCAAGATGAACTTTATCGCCAACTCCATGTCCAACTAATTCTCTTACGACACCAAGATTATATTTTTTAGCTACTTTAGAAACAGCATGACCGATATCACCAGTTGTGCATCCATCATGAATTGCCTCAAGTCCAGCCATTAAAGCTTCTTCTGTTTCTTTAAGTAGTTTAACATCGCGAGGTGATTTAGGATTTCCAACGATATAACTCCAAGCTGAGTCTCCGTGATATCCTTGATAACAAGCTCCGATATCTAATTTAACAATGTCTCCTTCTTTTAATTTACGATGAGAAGGAATACCATGAACTACTTCGTTATTGACACTTATACAAATGCTTCCTGGAAATCCATATAAGCCTTCAAAGGAACAGGTACAACCTTTACTTTCAATAAACTTTTTTGCTAAACGATCTAATTCTTTCGTACTGATACCTGGTTTAATAAATTGTTGTAAATACTTATGAGTTAAACCAACTATACGACCAGCTTCTCTTAATTTTTCTATTTCTTCTTCTGTTCTTACAACGATCATTTTTTACATCCCCAATTCAAAAATATTATACAACTTAGGATTATTATTGTCTATTTTTTATGAAAAAAGTTTTAATTTTATAGGCATTAATTTATAACAAATGTCAATAAGTAACTCTGAGTTTAGTTATGAACTTTTTAAAAAATTATTTAAATATTCAATCCATTCTGGAACGTTTTCTTCTTCAAAAAAATGATAAAGAAATTCGACCATAATCTTATGTCTATTAATTGCTTCTTTTTTTCCAGAGTTAGTTAGCATTAAATCTTTTAACTTTAATAATTTTTCAAACATATGTGTAACAACAGTTCCAACATTTTTAGTCATATAATCATTTGCTGATATATTTAA
>CANQZL010000161.1 GCA_947628325.1 uncultured Bacilli bacterium | reverse complement strand
GTTTTACAATTATTATAGGAATCTAACCAAGATTTACCATATTCATCATCTACATTGACAATCATAGTTCCTTTAAGCTGTTTAAGAATTAATTTCTTAGCTTCTAAATAATTATCCATTGTCTTATGATAATCTAAATGATCTTGAGTTAAATTTGTAAATGCTGCTACTTTATATTCTAATCCTTTTACTCTTTCTTGATGTAGGGCATGAGAACTAACTTCCATCATTATATTAAGACATCCTTTTTCCTTAGCTGTAAGTATTAACTCATATAAATCTAAAATATTTGGTGTAGTATTAGGTAATTCTATTTTATCTTCACCAGGTATATAGAAACCTATTGTACCAATATAAGCTGTTTTACTATTAAGTTTATTTAGTAATTGATAAACTAAATAAGATGTTGTAGTTTTACCATTAGTACCTGTAATACCTATTAAGTTTAATTGATTTACTTCTTTAGCATAAGTTGTTGATATGTAGTTAGTTAACCACAATTCTGTATTATCAACTATTTCTTGTTCAATATCACAATCTACTTTATGATTTACAATAGCTTTAATAGCACCATTTTCATAAGCTTTTTTAACAAAGTCATGACCATCGACAGTAGCTCCTGGTATAGCAACAAAAGTATCTCCTTTTTTTATTTTTCTAGAATCTATTTTTATATTAATCATATTTAACCTCTTCAATTTCTTATATATATTTATTTTATTATAAAAGTTTAAGAATTATTATTCAATATTTATTTTGGAATAAGATTTGTATAATATGTTTTTTAAAAAATTATTGCATTTTTTTAAAAGTTATATTATCATTTTTTTAAGGGTGTGAAATAGTGACAAAAGAAATATATGTAGACAATAAAATTTTTAAATTATATCAGCTAAGATTTTTATCATTTGTTTCAATTATTTCTTTTGGATATTTATTTTTAGTTTCAATTATTTAGAAGATTTCCTTAATGGGATATCTTCTTTTATTTTTGCTAAATATACTATGAGCACTTATTAAATGAAGGAGGAGTTTATGAAAGAAAAGAAAATGACATTAGATGTCAATGAAAAACCAACTATTGGAAAGTGGATAATTTTAGCTATTCAACATGTCTTTGCAATGTTTGGTGCAACTATTTTAGTACCTATACTTGTTAATCAAGCAGCTGGTACAACTGTTTTAACTATTCCTGTTGCTCTTGTAACATCAGGTATTGGAACATTGATTTATATTTTATGTACGAAAGGAAGATCACCAGTATATCTTGGAAGTTCATTTGCTTTTATAGCACCAATTGCAGCAGCTTATATGGTGGGAGGAATAAGTGGTGCTATGACAGGTATTATGGCAGTTGGTCTTATCTATGTGATAGTATCAATTATCATAAGATTTGTTGGTAAAAACTGGCTTGATAAACTATTACCACCAATAATAATAGGTCCGATGATTATGGTTATAGGATTTAGTTTGGCTCCTAGTGCAATTTCTAATATAGGTATTGTTGAAGGAGCTGCAATGAACTGGAAAGGAATTATAGTTGCCCTTGTATCATTTTTAGTAACAGCCCTTATTATGACAAGAGCTAAAGGGTTCTTTAAAATAATACCATTCTTAGTTGGTATTGTTTCTGGATATGTAGTAGCAGCATTGTTTGGAATGATTGATTTTAAACCTATTTTAGAAGCTAGTTTTATAAGTGTTCCTAATTTTATAATTCCTTTTGTTGATTACAAACTTAATTTTGCTGCCCTACTTACGATTGCACCAATTGCTTTTGTAACGATGTGTGAACATATTGGAGATCATACAGCTTTAGGTAATATTATTGGTAAAGATTTAATAAAAGATCCTGGTCTTGATAAAACTTTGTTAGGAGATGGATTAGCAACATTTGTTGCTGGTGCTTTAGGTGGACCATCTAATACTACATATGGTGAAAATACATCTGTAGTTGGAATGACTAAAGTTGCTTCTGTATGGGTAATTGGACTTGCAGCTATTATTGCAATTGTTATAGGTTTTTTAGGTAAATTTACAGCAGCTGTTCAATCAATACCAAATCCTGTATTAGGTGGTGTATCAATATTACTTTATGGATTTATAGGTATAAATGGTTTAAAAGTTTTAATTACTAATAAAATAGATTTTGAAAAACCTAAAAATGTTATTATTGCAGCTACAATGTTAGTTTTAGGACTAGGTGGAGCTGTTATATCAATAGCTAGTGGAGATTTAAATATTCCAATAAAAGGTATGAGTTTAGCTGCAATATTTGGTATTTTACTAAATATAATTATTCCTGATGATAAGGAAGAAAATGTATTAGTAGCAGAAGATAATATTGAAGAAGATATTTTAGTAGAAAAAGCTACTACTAAAAAAGTAACACATAAAACTAGTAAAAAAACTAGTAGTGGAAAAAAGACGACTACTAAGAAAAAGTAATTAGGAGGATAAATGAAAACTATAGAATTAAAACATCCATTAATAGAACATAAGTTAGCAATATTAAGAGATAGAAAAACGGGAACTAAAGAATTTAGAGAAATAATAAAAGAAATAAGTATGTTTTTATGTTATGAAGCTATGAGTGATGCTAAATTAGATGAAGTAACTGTAGAAACACCAATTGAAAAGATGAAAACAGGTAAATTAAATGAAGATAATTATGCTTTTGTACCTATTTTAAGAGCTGGTATGGGAATGCTAGAAGGTGTAATAAATGTTATACCAAATGCTAAAATAGGTCATATAGGAATGTATCGTGATGAAAAAACATTTGAACCTATTAACTACTTTTTTAAAGTTCCTAAAAAGATTGAGAAGAAAGAAGTTGTTATTCTTGATCCAATGCTTGCTACAGGAGGATCTGCTATTGATGCAATTGATCTTTTAAAAAGTAAAGGTGTTAAAAAAATAAAATTTTTATGTATTATAGCAGCTCCTGAAGGAATTAAGAAAGTTGAAAAGAAGCATCCAGATGTTCAAATATATTGTGCTAGTATAGATAGTCATCTTAATGAAAATAAATATATTGTACCAGGACTTGGAGATGCTGGTGATAGAATATTTGGGACAAAGTAAAAAATCGATGAAAAATCGATTTTTTTATGTAATTAAATAGTTTCAAAAAATTGTTGATACCAAATAATAAAGGTATAAATTGTCCATA
>CANQZL010000160.1 GCA_947628325.1 uncultured Bacilli bacterium | reverse complement strand
TCGTTGTGTTATAATAAAAATATAAGAATATGAGGTGTAAGAATGGCTAATAAAAAAGAGAAAAAAGTTAAAGAAGTAAAAGAAGAAAAAAATGAGAAAACAGTAAAGGATACGCCAATTCAAGAAAATAATAAAGAAGAGAAAAGTGAAAAATCTAAAAGATTTTTGGGAGAATTTTTCTCATTTATAGCAATTGCTTTAATAATTGCAGGAGTAGCATTTGGTTGTTGGTATTGGTATACAAAAGTTTATAATCCAAATAAAAATGAAGACAATTCTAAAGAAACTTCTAAAGAAGAAAAATATAAATTTATTTCATATGAAGCAGATAAGAATAATACTTTAGAAGTTTTAAATAATAAATATTTAATTGAAAAAGAATCTTCTGATATTTTTTTTAAAATATTAGATATGACTGGTAAAGAAATATTAAATAATGAAAATGGTTATTATACGTCATGTGTTATGGGTAATGATGGAAATCTATATGTTTTAAGAGAATCTTTTGAACCAGGATATAATTCAGTAGCTATTGATTTAATTAAAGATGGTAAAGAAGAAGAGGTAAAAACTCTTGTTTATGGCAATTACCATCGTAGTATAGTATATAATGATACAATTATTGGTTTTGTCGGAGATATTTCAACATATGATGAAGTTGATTATCAAAGTAAAATTCATATCTATTTATTAAATGGTCAAGAATATGAAGTTCCAGATTTTACTTTAATTAATCAATTTGATAATGATAATACTTCTTCATATATCACTTTAAATGAAAGATATCTTCCAGGTAAAAATAATGAAACAGGGAAATATGGACTTTTAGATTTACAAACAGGAAAGATTGTAATTGAACCAACATATGATGGACTTTATCAAACATATAATGGTAATTTTGTAGCAATCAAAGATGGTAAAGCTGGAATAATTGATAATAAATTAAAAAAACAATTAGAATTTGATTATGATTTTATTGAAAGTCATGAAGATTTTTATGTAGTTTCTAAAAATAATAAATTAGCTTTATTAGATAAAAATTATAAACAAATTACCGATTATAAATTTAATTTTACTGGTAATACTTATAATTACGAAGAAAAAAATAATTCCTTTAATATCTATAAAGTAAAAGATAAATATATATTAGTAGTATTTAATAATGAATCAGAAAATAATGAACTTTATATTATATCTAAGACTGGTGAATATAAGACTCTTCAAATAACATCTTTAAATATAACCAATAATCTTATTTGGACATATAATAATAAAGATAAAAAATATACTTTTTATAATGATGATTTAGAAGAAAAATATAAATTAGATTTTAGTTCTTATGATTTATCTAGTAATTATAATGAATTATCTTTTTCCTTAGTAAATAATACATTAGTAACTAATACCAAATCTCCAATTTATTTTGACTATGAACATGGTGAAGAAATAGATGGCTTACAAGATTATGAAACTAGGATAAATAATATCATTTTCAAGTTTAATAAAGATACTAAAGAAGTCAAAGTTTTAGTCGATGATAAAGAAATAGGTACTTATAAAAGTGAAAATAATATAGATTATACAGAATTAGAAAATGGTAATATATATTATTTAGATAAAAATTTATACATATTAATCGAAAAGGATGAATAATTCATCTTTTTTTTATCTAATATTTATGATATGCTTTTTAATGAAGTGATTATTTATATGAATAAAGAAAAAAGAAATCAATATATAATTCTAAGTATTATAATAATACTTTTAATATTAGTTATAATTGCTAGTATTTTCTTTGCTTTAAGAACTAAAGAAGAAAAACAAGACTTATTAGATATTAAAATAAATCAAATTTATTCTTCTGATTATACTTTAAAAGGAATGGATAAATATGTTATTGGTTATTATGAATCTAATAAATTAAATGTTATTATAGATGAACAAGGTCAAGAAATATATAAAGATAACGAGATAGATTATGATAATATTTATAATACAAAAGATGGTAATTATATCTTATATAATAATAAGGATAATAATTTAAATGTTTATATATTTGATAATAAGAGTATTAAATTATTGTTCCAAGTACCTAATATAGATAATATAAAACCTATAATTTATAAAAATTCCTATCAAGAATATATAACAGGTTTTACTACTATAAAAAATAATGAAACTAATATTTATAGTATTACTGATAGTAATCCTTTAGTCTTAAAAGATATAGTACTAGTACCAGATTATGTAGATGATAATAATTACTATGTTAATAGTGATAGTTACTTAATTGTTAAAAATAATGAAGAGTTAATGGGTGTTATCGATTATAAAGGTAAAAAAGTTATTGACTTTATGTATAAAGATATTATTAATACATATAATAATTCCTTTGTTGTAAAAGATGAAACAGATTGTTATGGCATAGTTTCAGTTAATAATGAAACATTAGTCGATTTAAAATATAAGGTAATAGATATTTATGAAAATTATTATTTGATAGTTAATAATAAAAATAAAATGGCTTTATATGATAAGGAATATAACCAACTAGTAGGTTTTAAAATGGATTATGATACCTTAATTGATTATAATAATCGTTCTGATTTTAATAGTATTAAACTTTATATTTCAGGTGGTAAAATATTTATTGTTAACAATTATATGGAAGATATTAATAAAACAGAATTTGATAAACATAATTTATATGTAATTAATAATAATGAAATAATAAGCAAAGTAAATGAGATTGGTTTTAATATTCATAATTTTATTTATTATTATGATGATGAATATAACATTAGTATTTTTGATAGTGATTTTAATCAAATAGTAAATTATAAACTAGAAGATGTAAGTAAAATAGAAGACATATCATATGTTTCAGATAATATCTTGAAAATAAAGTATATTGATTCTAATAATCAAAATAAAACTATATATATAGATAATAATGGTAATAAGACATCTTTTGATCTAGGTAATCTAGTTATAAATCAAGCTGATTATGTTGGATATCTAAAAAAGCAAGAAGATAAGTATGAATTAACAATTTATGACAAAAATTATAATATTTTATCTTATATAGATGGTCAAAAAATTAAAATATATAAAGATTTTATTATTGTCGATAAGGGAATTTATAATATTATAAAGAATTAAGAACATAAAGCAAATACTTTATGTTTTTT
>CANQZL010000159.1 GCA_947628325.1 uncultured Bacilli bacterium | reverse complement strand
TCACCATTTTCAGCTCATAGTGGCTTCTTTGGTAGTAAACCATTTTCCAAAACTAATAATTTCTTAAAACAAAATGGTTTAACTGAAATTGACTGGAACTTAAATAAACAATAAAAAAGTCTACTTTTCCGTAGGCTTTTATAATTTGAAATCATCTATTACTTCATCTTCCATATTCTTTCCATCAAAGAAAGGTTTTATTGCAATACCATGCATTCTTGCTACAATATTTGATGGAAAAGTTCTAATCAAATCATTCAATTCACTAGTATATTTATTATAATAAGACTTAGCTGCTTGTAACTTTTCTCCTTCTTTTTTATTATCAGTTAGTAAACTCTTAAATTCTTTAATATTAACTAAATCTTGATAATCAGCTTTTACTTGTTCTAAAACATTTAAATATTCAGTTAGTTTTCTATCTAAATCAAAATTACTTATATTTTCATTCTTTATATCTTCTAATCCTGTAAAAAAAGTTTTATCTTTCTTTAATTTCTTTTTAACTAACTTATCTATTTTTAATAAAATATCATATCTATTTCTTAAAGCCTCATCAATTAAATATTCTGCTTGATCAATTTTTGTTTTAGAATGTTGTAACTTATTATATTGATAAACATACAAAATACCAAGAGCTCCAATAATAATTATAATAAATAAAAAACTATATAATAATGTCATCTTATTACCTCAATTCTACTTAAATTATAGCATATTATTAAATTTACAAAAGAATTTATTTATAATAAAATGTAAATAGGTGATATAAATGGAAATTGAAACAATTGTTGTAGGTGAATTAGAAACAAATTGTTATTTATTAAAAATAGACGATGAATGTGTCATAATTGATCCAGGAGATGATTTTTCTAAAATCAAAGAAGCACTGGCTAACTACAAAGTAGTTGGTTGTTTAGTAACTCATTTTCATCCTGATCATATTGGAGCTTTAGAAGAAATATTAAGTACTTATGATGTTGAAATAAACAAAGTTAATAGTCCTAAATTTAAATTTGATATTATTGAAACTCCTGGTCATACTGCTGAATCTAAAACCTTTTATTTTAAGAAAAACAACATAATGTTTACTGGAGATTTTATTTTTAAGTCAGCAATAGGACGTACTGATTTAGGTGGAAGTAATAAAGATATGAAAGAAAGTTTAGAAATGATAAAATCATACGATGACCAAATACTAATATATCCTGGTCATGGACCACAAACAACTTTAGGTGAAGAAAAAAAGCGTTTTAGTTTTTATTACTAAAAGCTTTTTTAATTGATATAAAATTCTTAATCAATAGCATAATTTATCTTTTCATCAAATTCTACATAATCTAAATAAATCATTAAAATTAAATACCAATGCCCATCTTTAGGATTCCTAATAATTAAATGATCACGACCAGCTTGTTCAATAGTTCCTTCAAATATTTTATCTTTCCATTCATTAGCATCTGGAAAACTTACATAAGCTTTTACCTTTTTGCCTTTATTATTTCTTAAAATATTTTCAATATAACTTTGCTCCATTGGCATATTATTTAATTGACCTGCTTGATATCCGTCTTCAAAATTATTATTAGTACTATTATCTATTGTTGGAAAAGTTGGATTTTGATAATAAGCTCCGTTTATATTTATCACCTCAAGATAAATATATGCAAAAAAAATAATTTATAGTATAATTAATAATAGGTGAAAAATATGAAGTTTGATTATAAAAAAATAGTCGACGAAGTATTCTCAAATAATTTTTGGCCTAGATTTTTAATTACAGTAATAGGAGCATTCGTTCTCGCTGTAAACTTTAATTTATTTTTATTACACAATCACTTAGTAATAGGAGGATCTACTGGTATAGCAACTATCGTTCATAAATATACAGGACTTGCTCCAGCTACTTTTATTTTCATCTTTAATTGTGTATTTATAATAATTAGTTTTATTTTTTTAGGACCAAGAAGTACAGGGTTGACATTAGTTGGAGCTTTAATATACCCAATATTTATTTCTCTAACTAGTAATATGTGTGAATACTTAGCAACAAAAATAGTTTTAGATGATTTTATGTTAGTTGTTTTAATTAGTGGAGTCCTCTATGGTACTGCCAATGGCTTTATATATAAAGCTGGCTTTACGACAGGTGGTACTGATATCTTAATTCAACTCATTAATAAATACTTAAAAATACCTACTGGTATGGCATCTTTATTTACTAATGTTATAATAATTATTGCTGGTGGTTTAATCTTTGGACCAAGTCAAGCTCTTTATGCTATTGTTATTATTGTAATAAGTAGCTTCTTAGTAGATAAAATAATGTTAGGTATTTCGGATAGTAAAATGTTCTATATTTATACTAAAAAATCTGATGAAGTAAAAGACTTTATTACACAAATGAATACTGGATATACTATAATGAAAACCGAAGGTGGCTATACTAGCAAAGACAATCATATCATAATGTGTGTCCTATCAACAAAAGATTATTATATGTTTAAAAATGTTGTTCAAAAAATTGATCCTAACGCCTTTTTTATAATTACAGATTGTTATGAGGTTTACGGTGGACATCGTAAGCAAAAATTCCCATTTATTTAATGGGATTTTTTTGATATAATTAAAATACTAAGGTGGTGTATTATGAAGTTTATTGACATCAAAAATTGTTATAAAGTTTATAAAAATGGTGTCACTGCTATAGCTGACTTAAGCTTATCTGTTGATAAAGGCGAATTTGTCTTTGTAACAGGAGCATCAGGTAGTGGTAAGTCTACGCTTATTAAACTTTTATATAGAGAAGAAAAACCAACTAGAGGTCAAGTCTCAGTAGGTGGAATAAATGTTGCAAAATTATATAATAGTCGTGTATATAAATTAAGAAGAAAATTAGGAATAGTTTTCCAAGACTTTAAACTATTACCAAAACTTACTGTTTATGAAAATGTCGCTTATGGTTTAGAAAATTTAGGTTTAAAAAGTAAAGAAATAAAACCTAAAGTATTAAAAGCCTTAGAAAGAGTAGGTTTAAAAGATAAGACTAAAAGTTTCCCTAACCAATTAGCTGGTGGAGAACAACAAAGAGTATGTATTGCAAGAGCAATCGCTAACGAACCTAAACTTCTAATATGCGATGAACCAACAGGAAATCTGGACCCAAAAACATCAAAAGAAATAGTTAAAGTTATTAATGGAATTAATAAAGA
>CANQZL010000158.1 GCA_947628325.1 uncultured Bacilli bacterium | reverse complement strand
TTCTGTGAGGGGCAATGAGACTAACCTCTCACTAAAAATGAAAGAGAGGTGAAAGTCGAGATTTGTCTACTCGACGTCATATGTTAATAATAGGAAGTCATGTTTCATTTAATGGAACTCAAATACTTGGAGCTTTACAAGAAGCTTTATCTTATAATGCTAATACATTTATGTTTTATACTGGAGCTCCTACTAATACCATTAGAAAAAGTATCGATGAAAAATATACTACAGAAGCTTTAAAACTAATGGCAGAAAATAATATAGATATTAATAATGTTGTTTGTCATGCTCCATACATTGTTAATTTAGGCAATAAAAAAGATATAGATAAATATGAATTTAGTATTAATTTTATTCGTAATGAATTAAAAAGATGTGATGAAATGAAAATTACTAAAATGGTTCTTCATCCTGGAAATGCTATAGGAATAAGTCCAGAAGAAGGTCTTACAAATATTGCTGAAGCTTTAAATAAAATATTAGATGGTAGTACTAAATGTAAAATTTTATTAGAAACAATGGCTGGTAAAGGTAGTGAATGTGGTCGAACAATTGATGAATTAGCTTTTATTATAGATAAAGTTAAACGTCAAGAACAAATAGGCGTTTGCCTTGATACTTGTCATTTATTTGATGGTGGTTATGATATAAGTCAATTTGACAATTATTTAGATGAATTTTCTAAAAAGATTGGTCTTTCTAAAATAGGTTGTATTCATATTAATGATTCTAAAAATACTTTAGGTTCTCATAAAGATCGTCATGAAAATATTGGTGTAGGTAATATTGGTTTTGATACTTTAATTAAAATTATCTATTCTGATAAATTAGAAAATGTTCCTAAAATATTAGAAACTCCATATATTGGTGAAAATGATGATGATAAAAATAGAATATATCCACCATATAAATTTGAAATAGAAATGATTAGAAATAAAAAATTTAATCCCCATTTCAAAGATGATATAAGAAACTATTATCATCAAAATTGATTAGTTAAAACTAATCTTTTTTTAAAAAAAGATTTACGAACTTTTGTTTTGCTGATATAATAAAGACAACAAAGGAGTAGTACTATGAATTCACTTTTTGATGATGAACAAGATGTTTCATATAATGTAGATGGATATAAACCTTTAGCAGAATTAATGCGTCCTAAATCATTAGATGATTTTATTGGTCAAGAAGACATTGTTGGAGAAGGTATGCCTCTAAGA
Source organism: uncultured Bacilli bacterium (assembly GCA_947628325.1). Taxonomy (GTDB): domain Bacteria; phylum Bacillota_I; class Bacilli_A; order RF39; family UBA660; genus Coprovivens. The sequence continues at coordinate 2,032 of CANQZL010000158.1, read as the reverse complement.
CAGATGATTGAAAATGATACTATAACATCAATGATTTTTTGGGGTCCTCCTGGTGTTGGTAAAACAACTCTAGCTAAAATAATTGCTGTTAAAACTTGTTCAGTTTTCAAACAACTAAGTGCTGTTACATCGGGAGTTAAAGATATAAAAGAATTTATTTCTGAAGCTGAATTTAATAAAGCTAATGGTCATAAAACAATCCTTTTTGTTGATGAAATCCATCGTTTTAACAAAGCTCAACAAGATGCTTTTTTACCATTTGTTGAAAGTGGAGATATTATTTTAATTGGGGCGACTACTGAAAACCCTTCTTTTGAAGTCAATAGTGCTCTTTTATCAAGAACTAAAGTATATGTCTTAAATAGTCTTACTAAAGAAAATATTATTACTATTTTAAAAAAAGCTCTTGCTAAAATAATGGATATGAATAAAGTTAAAATCAAAATAGATGATGATTGTCTATCAATCATAGCTGATCTTAGTAATGGTGATGCTAGAACTGCTCTAAATACTTTAGAAAATACTTTAAATATTACTCCTTCAGTTAAAGGAGTTAAAAATATTACTAAATCTTTATTAACCAAAATACTTAATAAAAAGACTTTTTTGTATGATAAAAAAGGTGAAGAACATTATAATTTAATATCTGCTTTACATAAATCTATGCGAAATAGTGATCCAGATGCTGCTTTATATTATTTAGCTAGAATGTTAGAAGCTGGTGAAGATCCTTTATATGTTGCTAGACGTCTAATTAGATTTGCTTCAGAGGATATTGGTCTTGCTAATCCAAGTGCTTTAGTTCAAGCAACTTCAGCTTATGAAGCTGCCCATTATAATGGAATGCCTGAATGCAATGTTAATCTTGCTCAAGCTGTTGTCTACTTAAGTGTTTCTCCTAAATCTAATTCTTTATATACTGCCTATGAAACAGTTAAAAAAGATGCTCTTAAAACAGCTAATCTTAAAGTGCCATACAATCTTCGTAATGCTGTAACAAAATTAGATAGTGAATTAGGTTATGGAGCCAACTATCAGTATGCGCATAATACCGAAAATAAAATAACTAATATGCAATGTCTACCTGATGAATTAAAAGATAAAAAATATTATCATCCTTCTAATTTTGGTAAAGAAAAAGCTATTAAAGAAGAACTACAAAGAATTGCTGAAATAAAAAAGAATCTTAAATAAAAAGATTCTTTAAAACAATATAAATTATTTAAACTTAACTAGCTAAAATAGCTTTAAAAGAGATTTTCATAATATCTCAATACTTTTTCCAAATTAAATAGACCTATAACTAACAAAAATGATTAGACGTATCTAATCATTTTTTATAAATAATTACTATATTTGATAGTATATTCTTTTACTAATTGTTTAATTTTACTAAAATTTTCTTCACTATAATAATTTTTATACTTATCTATGTCAAAAAGACCATGATTTGCTAAAATAGATTGCCAATTTTTTTTAACAAAATTATAAGTAAATTCTAATTCATCAGGACTTAATGCAATACCTTTAGTAATAGCTAAATTATTAACATCATTTATAGTTAAATTATTTATATATCTTTCAATTAATACAAACATCTAATCACCTATAAATATTGTATGATTAATAAAGAAAATTTAATACTAATAATAGGTGAGTTTATGAAAAAAATATATTATTTTATAATAATTATTTTAATAATAACTATATTAGGAAGATATTCTTATATCTATTTTTATAAACATGATTACTATTATGAAAAGTATTTAAATGTTAGTAATAAAATAGTTTATGGACTTAATGCTCCAAGAGGACGTATTCTAGATCGTAATGGTAAAGTTTTAGTAGATAATATTGGTATTAATTCAATTGTTTTTTATAAATTTGAAAATCAAGGAGTAGAAGAAATAGCTAAAATACTTTTAGAAATTTTAGAAGATGTTGATGAAGCAACTATCGAGGAACAAAAAGAATATTATTTAAAATATAATGATACAGATTTTTTATTAACAAATGAAGAAAAAGACTTATA
>CANQZL010000157.1 GCA_947628325.1 uncultured Bacilli bacterium | reverse complement strand
TATAGAAATAGAATGGAACATTGAATTTTAAGAAATAATGATATTTTTGGACTTTTCCTATTCCTGCACATGGCGGGGTCGATAGCGGAGCTGTTGGAAATGGTATTACTGAAAAGGATTATACATTACTAATCAGTGAGTATATGTATGATAGATTTAAAGAATTAGGAATACCAGTTACACTAACTAGAGATTCAGATGTTACTTTAAGTCCTAGTGATAGGACAAAGAAGGTTTTAAATTCCTATGGCAATAGTGATGATGTAATTGTGATTAGTAATCACATAAATGCCGGAGGTGAAAGGTTCACTTACCATTATAAAATTTAATTGGGTATTTAGACGGCTATAATTGGATTAAATACAAAAATACTAGTCATGACTAGTGCAAAGGACAAAAAGAAGCCAAAAACGGCTTAAAACATTAAAAAAACACCAAATACAGATTGAATTATTTGATGTTTTTTGTTATAATTTAAATTGAAGTAGAAGAGTAGACTTTACTTCAAAAAAAAGGCCAATCTTTTCGGCAAAAAAGAAAGGCAAAATGAATAAATGTGCGAACTGTATACAAAGCACAAATAGACAAGTAATAAGCAATTACAAAAACCTATTACACTTTAATTATATAATAAATTTGAATTCTAATCAATAGGTTTTTTGTAAGATTGCTTAAGTTTACGTTTTGCAGTCTTTTTTTGTTAAAGAAATAAGGACCTAGTGAGGAGATGAAAAAATGGCGAATAAAATAAGAACGTCCAAAGCTGTAGCTAAAAAAGCTAGTAGTCAACTTAGAAGTAAGAAGACAACCAAAGCTACTAAAAGTGTAGCTGGCAGTGCATTGAGAAATAGATCAAGATAGGAGAGAAAGAATATGAATAACAAAATTACTATAAGTACACGTGAAACAGCAAAAGATATATGGAAACAAAATGAAATGTTTGATGGCATAGAAATTAAATTGGAAGATGACAAATTTATTAAATCTCATATGTTGGATAATAAAAATAGAATTTCTTCTGAATTAAGAGAGTATTTATATAATATTTTAGATGTATCAAATGTTGAAGATTTGACAAAAATATTAGGAAATGGTTGGAAATTAATTGTAGAAAAAGGTATATCTGATCCAGTTGTATCAATTAAAGATAAAACAGTTACGATCTACTATGATGATTTTGAACTTTTCTATTTTGAAAGGAAAAACATAAGTAAGTCATCAAAAACAGTGAAAGATTTATTCAATGATAATAAAAATCCATCAACAGCCCAGTTAACTAAAATAATAAAAAAGATTTCAGAACGTTCTAAAGAATTAACTTTCATAGAAAAAGAAAAGGAATCATTGGCGGAAAGCATACCTGATATATTAATTAACAATAATATTAGATTAACTAAAGATGATATATTTGATATAAATAAAATAGAAATACAAGAAATAGTAGAAATTGGTAGAATGATAATAAAAGGTGATAGAAGAGCAGCAAAAAAACTAGGTGTTTCGGACATAAAAAAAGAACAAGCTTGGCAAAAGTATTTTGAAAAGTATGGGACGTATTTATTGTTTGGTAGTATAGAGTTAGATCCACAAGTATGTCTTGATAAAGAAAAGACAAAAGAATTAAATAATAAGTATCCTGATATTCTGACAAGGAACAGATACGGATTTATAGATATTATTGAATTAAAAAGATCGGATGTTGAAATTTTTAAATTTGATGCTTCACATAATAAATTTATACCTACATCTTATTTGAATGGCGCATTATCACAATTAAATGGTTATCTACAAACAATACCATATGCATTTAATGTAGAAAATGCTAAAAAACAGAGCTTGGAATGTGCATCAGGAATGTTGATAGTAGGTTGTTCTGAAAAAATACTTAAAAGAACCTCAGATTTGGATAAATGGATAACAAAGAACAATATATCTGAAGATGATTTGAAATTTATGGTTAGACAAGAATTAAGAAAACTAAATTATAGTTATAGTCATATGCAAGTAGTTTTATATGATGAATTGATCGATACATTAGAACAATTTATAAATAATATTCGATGATATTGAGTTAAAAAGCCTATACATATTAAGCATAGGTTTTTTTATGATTTGACAATCTATTGCAAGAGAGTAACATGCAATAAATTGGAGGATGAATCTTATGAAAAGTGAAAAAGAATTTATTAAAGAAGAAAATAGACTAAGAATGGAAAATGATGCTAGATTGTTGGCAGATTAAATTTATTTAAATTATGAACATTCAGATGGAAAACCAATAAATATTAATCATATATATAAAACATTACATGATACTGTTAATTATACAAGGGAGGAAGAAGATAAAATAAAAGAACATGCCTTTATATATTTAAGAGTTGATTATGGATTAGAATTAAATAATAGTAATAAAATATTAGTATATTTGATGAGTTTTTACGAGAAATATGGTATAATATATTCATATAATAACTTGAGAAAAGGAGGTATTTCAAATGGATGAAATTACTTATGACAAAGTAGAAGATGAAAAAAGTCCTGAAGTAAAACAATTATATTGGAACATTGCATTTGGTCTTCAAGAAGTTGATGGATTAAAACCTTCTAAATATATGGTTGAATTATCTGAAGAGCATATCAAGGGCGAAAAAACATATCAACAAGTTCAAGATGAAATAACTTCTTACTATAAAAAGAATCAAGATAATAATGATGACGATGATGAAGAAGAAGCGGATGAAGTATCAACAGCTATATATGAAATTTTAAATAATAAATCTTTTAGATTCGATTATTTAACATTAAAAAACTATCATCAAAGATTATTTTGTAATTTAAATAAAGAAAAATATAATCCAGGTGTATTTAGATTATATAATATGACTAAAGATGAACCTATTTTAAATGATGATACAGTTAATTATCAATCTTATGATATGATAGAAGAAACTTTAAAATATGATTTCCAAGAAGAAAAAGAACAAAATTATATTGCTTTGAATGAAGAACAATTAATTGATAGAATTTGTGAATTTACATCTAGAATATGGCAAGTACATCCTTTCCAAGAGGGAAATACTAGAACAACAGCAATTTTTATTCAAAAGTATTTAATCAGTATGGGATTTAAAGTTAATAATGAATTATTTAAAGATAATTCAAAATATTTTAGAAATGCTTTAGTAAGATCAAATTATACAAATTATAGTAAAGGGGTAAAAGCTGATAAAAAATATTTAATAATGTTCTTTGAGAATCTGTTATTAGGTAAAAACAATGAATTAAACAATGATGATTTAAAAATATAAAG
>CANQZL010000156.1 GCA_947628325.1 uncultured Bacilli bacterium | reverse complement strand
GAAGAAGCTTTAGCTGAAAAAAATATAGCTTTAGCTGAGAAAATACTTGATGAAGAGAATAGTAAAGGTAAAGAAGATACTGAAGAAGCAACTCCTGAAAATAAAGAAAAACTAAATTTAATTATTAAAATAAAAAGGAAATGGAATAAACTAAGTACTAAACAGAAAACGATTTTTTTAGTTATTTTAGCCATTATTTTAGTTGGATTAATCGCTTTACTTCTCTTTTTAGCATTAAAGCCTAAAGAAGAAGAGGCACCAAAAGGTAATGAAGAAATATCAGAAGTAGTACCAATTATAATAGATAACTATTATTATAAAGATGGAAAATTATATTTTACAGATGAAGATAAAAAAGAACTTGGTTCATATGAGTGCCAAAATAAAGATGATAGTCTTTGCTATGTAGGGTATAATAGTAATGATTCTTTTGATGTCCCTAAACTATTAGATAACGAAAATAAAGAATTAACGCAGCGTTTACCAATTTATGAAGAAAATTATGTCTTTGTTTATGATAATAAAGATGAAAATGGTTCTAATATAAAATTATATTCGATTAAAGATGAAAAAATTGTTGAAGAATATAAAGAAGTTAAAGCTTATGCCGATAATTACATAGTTGTTAAAAATCTAAATAACGAATATGGTTTAATAAAGTTAGAAAATGGTGTTACACAAGTTATTAAACCTCAATATTTATATTTAGGAATGATTGATAAAGAAGCTAATTTAATTGCTCGTAATAATAAAGGATATGTCGTTATTAATAAGAACAATAAAATATTAAGTTCAGAATTTAATTCAACATTTGAAATAAAAGCTTATAATGATAATTTTGTTATAGCTAAAGTTGCTAATGAATATAATGCTTATAATTATAAAGCTGAATTAATTGATGCTGGATATGACTTTATTACCATCAAAGATAAATACATGGCTTTAGTAGATGGTTATAAAGTATATGTTAAAGATGTAAATGGTTTAAAATATAATGAATCAGCTATAAATTTAAAGAATAAAGATTATGTAAAAACATATGTCTATGATAAAGATTCAAAACTAAAAGAGACAAAGAGAAGTTTTGATTTAGATTTAAATAGTGAAAATGTCATAGTAATAGTCTATGATGGAGAAAATGATCCTGTTTATAACAATTTAAATATCTTAACAGCAACTGCTAATGAGAAATATAAATATGTTAATTATTTTGATAGCCGTTTATACTTTTATAAAGATGAAGATAAAACAGAATTAATAGGCTACTATTCTTGTGCTAATGAAAATATTATAAAAAATAAAGATGAAGAATATACTTCTTGCTTTGTCGCTAAAGATACAATGTATGAAGATAATGACATGGCAACAGAAAGTGACTTGAATAGAAAAAGTATGATTCCTCTTATAAATAATCGTTTTGTCTTTATCGCTGATGGTACAAATAATGTAGCATTATATGACTTAGTAGATCAGAAAACTTTAAGTTCTTATGCAAGTGTTAATACTTATACAGCAGATAATGGTAACAAATTTAGTTCATATTCAACAAACAAAGAAATTCCAATTATCGCCTTAAATAAAAAAGGTAAATATGGTATGATTGGTATTTTAGGAAATGATGTTAATACTAAATATAAATTTGATTATAATAAAATGGAAAAATTAGGAGACTATATTTTAGCACTTAATACTTCTAATAAATGGATTGTAATATTTGAAGATGGTTTAGAAACAGAAGGTTTTTCTGGTAAAATAAGAGGATATAATAAAAATCATCAATATTATAAAGTAGTAATTAATAATAAATATTATGTATATGATGAAAATGTAGAAAGTATAAATACCGAAAGTTATAAATATGTAGAATTATATGATGATTATTATGCAGGTATAGATGAAGATAATATGTTAAATATATATAATTATAATGGTAACAAAATTAGTTCAACAGAAGTTGAAATAGGCAATTATCCTTACTATAAAACAGCAAATCCTGCCTTTAAAGTAAAAAAATCATCTAGTGGTTTCATCGTTTCAGTATATAATGGTAAAACTTATGAAGATGTTAATGTAAGTGCTAGTTCATCTAATAATGAAAATCCAGAACCAGAAAGTCCTGGAACCGAAGAAGAAAGTTAAAAATAATAGAAAACTAAGATATTAACAAAGATATCTTAGTTTTTATATAAAAAAATAAATTGCAATAAGCAATTTATTTTTTTATATAAAAGGCATAATATTCATCAAGTGTTATATTCTCATCATGTATTTTCTTTGCAACTTCATTTCCTACATAACGGAAATGCCAACTTTCATTATTATAACCTGTTATACTTTCTTTACCTTCAGGAAACCTTAAAATAAATCCATATTTATAACAATTTTTCTTCAACCAAGCATATTCTTCAGATTCTTTAAATTCATTCTGACCTTTATGTTCTAGTGATGTAATATCCAAGGCTAGTCCAGTTTGATGTTCTGAATATCCAGGTCTTGCTGCATAAGAATCAGCATACTTTAAGCTTATCGTTTTAAAACTATTATAAATTTCTTCTTGATCTTCATAAGAACGATATGAGGAATTAACCATCAAATGCACATTTAATTCTTCTTTAACATCTTGCCACATTTTATAGTATTCTTCAACAACTATACTAGCAGCTTTATTATCAGCATATGCGTATGATAAAGCAATATTAACTAAATCAGTTCTTTCATATTCGGGTTTAAGATAATAGAATTTATTAACAATCATTGAATATCCATCTTCAATATTTGACTCAAAAGATTGACTATACCATCCTTTATTTGCCATAACATTGACTATAGCTATAACGTCTTCATATGAAGTATTCTTATTAAGTGTTTTATATTCAACATATTCATCATAGTTTTTTAATAAGAAGTATTTTTGTTTAATAATATTAGGATATATTTCATTGACTTCATTAGCATCTACAATCTCTTGTAGAGATTTTTCAGGAAGAATTTCAATCATCTTTTTAGTATCTTCTAAAGAATAGCCAATTGAGTTAATTTTATATTCAAAACTTTCATGGTATTTTATTTCTTTTATATTGTTAGAAATACTAATTGTCCCATATATTATTAAAATTAATATAACTGCTGCATAAGCAAGAAATCTTTTAAAACTGGATTTTAAGCGGAATTTTTTACGCTTTTTTCTTTTCTTCATATATGTTACCATTCCTCCTTTTTACCATGATGTACTTATATTTGTAACAATATTATATCAAATATAGCGATTAAAAAATAGTCTCATTAATAATAAAAAATATTATTATTTTTAAAATAATTAGCACTTTACTATTGA
>CANQZL010000155.1 GCA_947628325.1 uncultured Bacilli bacterium | reverse complement strand
GTCATATGTTCATCATTTTCTTTATCAACATCTATTGTTATTGGATTATTTAATAATAAGTCAATTATTTCTTCCTCATTTTTTTCATCTAAGTTTTGATGTAATAACATTTTTACAATTTCTTTTTTATTTTTTTCCATAATAACACCTCATAATCTTATTTTAATAAACTACTTAATTATAAGCACATCTTCCTTCTAAAATCAATAATTTAACTATAAAAAAAAGATATCTAAAAAATATCTTGTTATCTACTACGTCCACGATTCATTTGCTCTTGATGTTCTAAATAAATAGCTTTTTGTTTAATTTGAACTTGTTTAAGACGCATTTCATTTTCTATTAAACGCAATTTTTTTAAAAATAATTGTTCTTTTTCATATCTTAAAAATTTTTGATAGCGATTAAGAAGAATTTCTCTTACTAGTTCAACTTCATCTAAAACCATTTCTGTATCACTATCTGTTGCATCGTCATCATTAACAACGTGAAGAGCTAAAGCAACTACTTGTTTAAACAATTTATCAAATTTCATTGATAAGATTTTATCAATCATATCTTTATCAACAATTTTAACTTCTTTTACTTTAATATAACTTTCATTTCCTTTTTTACTAGCTTTAGGTTTAAAAGTATATCCATCTACATCTTTTAAATTTATTATACTATCATCACGATGTTTTTTGTTTATCAAGTAACTTACCATTTTTTCACCTTCTTTACTTCAATAAATCTGGTCTTCTTTCTTTTGTTCTTTCAATTCTTTTTTCTTCACGCCAAGCTTTTATTTCGCTATGATTTCCACTAAGTAAGATATCAGGGACTTTCATTCCCATAAATTCTTGGGGTTTAGTATATGTAGGATAATCTAATAATTCATCAGTAAATGATTCAGCTATTAAACTAGAATCAGTAATTACTCCATCAAGTAGTCTTATTATACTATCACTAACTATCATAGCTGGTAATTCTCCACCTGTTAAAACATAATCACCAATACTAATTTCCATATCACATAGACTTCTTATTCTCTCATCAAATCCTTCATAATGTCCACAAACAAGAATTAAATGTTTTTCATTTTTTAAGTCATAAGCTAATTTTTGTTTATAGGGAACCCCATCTGGAGTTAATAAAATAACTTTAGCATCAGGACTATCTTTTTTCATATCCATAATGGCTTCATATAATGGTTCTATTCTTAAAACCATTCCCCCTCCTCCACCATAAGGAGTATCATCTACTTGATTATTACTTAAATGAGAATAATTACGAAAATCAACAATATTTATCTTAACACAGCCTTTTTGAATTGCTCTTTTAATAATTGACTCATTAATAAAGCCATCAAACATTGAAGGAAATAAAGTTAATATATCTATTCTCATAAAATCAATCCTTTAGCATTTAAGACTTCTACTTCTTTCTTCTCGCGATTAATTTTTTTTATGAAATTTGAACTATTGGGAATATAGAAGTTCTTAGCAGCATTTATATATAAAAGTATATTACTACCATTATACACAATATCGGCAATTTTACCAAGTATTTCCCCGTTTTCGACAACATTAAATCCAAGTAATTCTTCTAAAATATATTCATTATTACCTAATTTAATATCTTCCAGTCTAACATAAACGTTTAACTTTAGATATTTTAAAACTTGATTTATATTGTCATAGCCTTTAAAAGTAACCATATCAAAATCTTTATGTTTGCGATAAGTAACAATTTCTAAAGGTTCATGAGTTTCGCCAATATATAAAGTAAACCCTTGTTTAAAGACTTTATCCTTTTGCAAGAAATTACTTTTTATTCTAAGTTCACCTTTAATACCATGAGTATTAATAATTTTACCAATTTTAATGTATTCCATAATATTCCTCTAATCTCTATTAAAAGTATATAAAATAATACTTGTAGCTACTCCAACATTTAAACTCTCACATTCTTTATTCATCTTTATATATAAATATTCATCACATTTTTCTAATACTTCTTGGCTTATTCCTGATCCTTCATTTCCCACTACTAAAGCATATTTAAGAGGTGGGTTAATACTATTTATATCTTGACCATTATCAACTTTAGTTCCATAAATAACATAATTTTTATTTTTTAGTTCTTCTAATAATTTTAAGATATCTCTTTTAATAATGTTTATATGAAATAACATTCCTTCACTAGAGCGAATTACTTTATCATTATATAAATCAACAGTTTTATTTGATAAACAAATAGTATCTATACCAAAAGCAACACTACTTCTTATTATTGTTCCTAAATTTCCTGGATCTTGTATATCATCTAAGATAAGAATTTTATTACCATAAGCTTTCTCTGTTTTCTTTTGACATATTCCAATTATTTTTTGAGGAGTTAAAACTTTACTTAGTTTTTTTAAGACATCATATGTTACATAAGTTGTTAAAACATTATAATCTTTTTCATAATCTTCTGTTTTAATTACTTCTATTAAATCATTACTTTGATAAGCTTCTTCTACTAAGTGTTCTCCTTCAACAATAAATAAGCCTTCAATATCACGATATTTTTTATCAAGAAGTTTGCTATATTTTTTAATTTTTTTATTTTCTAAAGAATTTATTACTTCCATTTTACTCAACTCTCAATCTTTTTCTAGCTAATTTATAATATGGATATCTTTTTTCTACTTGTATCCAAAATTTCTTACTATGATTAGCTTCATAAAAATGACATAATTCATGAATGATTACGTAGTCAATTAATGTTACATCTTTTTTTAATAATTCACTATTTAAAGTTATAATTTTTTTAGTAACATTATTAACTCCCCATCTTGTTTTCATTTTACGTATTCTTAAAGAAAACTTAGGTATATCATTAAAATTATTTAAAATTAAATTAATTCTTTCAATAAAGATTCTTTTACACTCTTTTTTATACCAATTATCAAATTGTTTTTCATCTTTAGCATAAATCATACCATTATCCATATATACTTTTTTAATATTTTGATCAAATACTTTTGTATAAGGTTCTCCTAAATAACTGAATTCCTTATTATTTGAGTTTCTTTGCATACTTTGTTTATATAATCTTAATAAAGATTTTTCACTATCTTTTATCAACTTTAAGATAGTTTTTTCAGAAGTAAATCTATTAGCTGTAACATATAAAGTATTATCTTCTTTAAATCTAAAATATATATTTTTATTATTTTTTCTAATTATTTCTAAAGGTATATTATATTCTCCTAGTTGGACTTCCATAAAACCACGTATAATCAATCTTATAGAAATATTAATTAATTTCTTATTGATTGATCCCTTTCTATTTATATTTTTTTATTAT
>CANQZL010000154.1 GCA_947628325.1 uncultured Bacilli bacterium | reverse complement strand
GATAAGAAAAGAGAAGAACTTGAAAAAGAAATGGATTTATGTGGTTTAGAAGAATGGCAAAAAGACTTAGTTCGAAATGGTGAATATGATTCATTTAGTTTTGAAGAGGAAGAATTAGAAGACGATGATTTTTATGAAGAATAAAATCATTTTTTTATATTTTACAGTTGTTATTAACTTTTTGATAAAAAGTACTTGACAAATAGTAATGTTATTAATATAATGTTAGTAACAGATGCAGAAAGCTGGATATTTTTATAAAATATGTTATTAACAAAAAGTTAAAAACTTGATTATCTTATGTTAATATCATAAAATAGAATTGAGGAGAAAATGATGAAGGAAAGAAAAGAAATCAAAGATTTAACAGAAGCTCTATTTCTAATTGATATGAATGTTGGTTTCTGTGAAGAAGGGAATTTAGCAGATCCAACAATTAAGAATATTGTTCCTAATATAATACCAATTATTAGAACTACTTTAGAAAAAAATGAAGGATTTTTTGTTGTAAATGATTCTCATTCTAAAGATAGTGTTGAACTTAAAAGGTTTGCAAATCATTGTATGGGAGACAAGGAATCACGAACAATTAAAGAATTAGCTATTTATGAAAAATATGCTCATAAAATGTTTTTAAAAAATTCAACGTGTGCTTTATTTGCTCCAGGTATGATGGAAACGTTAATGGAAATGGCAAATTTAAAAAGGATTATCATAGTTGGTTGTTGTACTGATATTTGTATTCAAAATTTTGCTTTAGCTCTTAGAAATTTCCTTGATGAATTAAATATGGATGTAGAAATAATAGTACCTAAAAATGCTGTAGAAACATATGATATTCCAGAAATACACGATAGAAAAAAATATAATGAAAGAGCCTATTCAGTAATGAATGATGGTGGTATAAAATTAGTTAAAACAATGAAAGAGGTAGATTAAAATGGGAAGAAATTTAACAATGATGACAGATTTGTATGAACTTACAATGAGTCAAGTATATTTTAGTAAAGGAATGGCTAATCAAGAAGCTGTTTTTGATGCTTTTTATCGAAGAAATGTCTTTGGTAAAGGCTATGGCGTAATGGGTGGCTTATCAAATATAGTTAATTTTATTAAAAATATTCATTTTGATGATGAAGATATTGAATATTTAAGAAGTAAGAAAATGTTTACAGAAGATTTTCTTACTTATTTAAAAGATTTAAAATTTACAGGAACAATTTATGCAATACCTGATGGTACACCAATATTTGCTAATGAACCAATTGTTACAGTTAAAGCTCCTATTATTGAGGCTCAAATTATCGAAACAATTTTGCTTAGTTATTTAAATGCTGGAATTATGTATACTACTGCAGCAAAAAGAGTTGTTGAAGCAGCAGGAGATATCCCAATAAGTGAGTTTGGAGCTCGTCGAGCATTAGGACCAGAAACTGCTATTGATGCCAGTGAATGTGCAATAGTTGGAGGATGTAAATCTACATCAAATGTTTTAGCTGGTCAAGAAAGAGACTTAGCAATAAGTGGAACTTTTGCGCATAGTTATGTTACTTCTTTTCCTACAGAATTAGAAGCTTTCATTGCTTACGCTGATATTTATCCTGATAATTGTACAGTATTAGTTGATACATATGATGTTTTAAGAAGTGGAGTTCCAAATGCAATAAAGACTGCTCAATACTTAAGAAAAAAAGGGCATGAGTTAAAAGCTATTAGAATAGATTCAGGAGACTTAGCATACTTGTCTAAAGAAACTAGAAGAATGCTAGATGAAGCTGGATTTAGTAATGTTAAAATATGTGTCTCAAATGGTTTAAAAGAAAGAACTATTAGAGCATTAAAAGAACAAAATGCTCCAATTGATTTGATTGGTTTAGGTGATAATATTGTATTACCAGATGAAGCTAGAGTAGGATGTGTATATAAATTAGTTGCTTTAAAAGAAGATGATGTTTATGTTTCAAGAATTAAAGCAAGTAATGAAGAAGCTAAAGCTATAACTCCAGGATATAAAATTGTATATAGAATATATGATAATGAAACAGGTTATGCTATTGGTGATTTAATATCTTTGTACGATGAAAATATTCCCACAAATGAATATACTTTAATAGATCCTAGTAATGAAATGAATACATTGACAATAAAGAATTATCATTTAAGAAAATTACAAGAACCTATTTTTGTTGATGGTAAACAAGTATATCAAGTACCTTCTGTTTTAGAAAGACAAGCTTATTGTAATGAAGAGATGAAGACATTATATCCAGAAGTTAAAAGAGAAGAATATTCTCATAAGCATTATGTTGATTTAACTAAAAAGTTATTAGAAGAAAAGAAGAGATTAATTAAATTAGCAAAGAGTCAAAAAGTTGAATATGACATTGATATGTCTTTAAAAAAAGAGGTATAATAAAGAAGAATAGTACAATAAAAAATAGTATAGTAAAGAAAAAATAATAAAGAAAAGTACAATAAAGAGAAATACTATAACTATAATGAGAAGTACGATAAAAAAAGAATACTAAAGAGGATGAGGTAACCAATGGATAAGATAACATTAACCAAAATAAAAGATTATGCAGAAAAATTAAAAACTATTAAGTATGATTTAGTATCAGAATATCAAGAAGGATATCTTGGTAAAAAAGTGTATCGTGTTACTTTAGCAGATGGTAGTAGTAGAATATGTGAAAGAATTACTAAAAATAAAGGTAAAGGAGATGCCTCTTTGATTTTACCTATTACTGCTGATGGGAAGTTTGTTATGGTAGTACAATCTAGACCTAATACTTTGGCAAATGTCGAATTAGAATTTCCAGCTGGTATGGTTGATCCAGGAGAAAATTTCCAAGATGCTGCTAAACGCGAATTACTAGAAGAAACAGGATATGAAGCAGAAGATATTTACGAATTGTGTAAACATTATCAAGATGAAGGTTGTTCTAGTGCTGAGATTACTATTTTTCTAGCGACTGGTTGTAAAAAAGTTCAGGATATTCGCTTAGATGGTTCTGAAAGACTTGAATATATAGAATTACCTTATGAAGATATCTTAGAATTAATGAAAAAAGAAACAGACTTACCAGTGAAGATTAATGGTGCTAATTCAAAGATAGCTATAATGACATATATGCTTAAAAAGGAAGGGTTAATGTAATGAATAAAAAATATGGATATGTAAGAGTTGCTGCTGCTGTACCTGAATTAAAAGTAGCCAATGTTAAATTTAATACTGAGGAAATTATTAAGGAAATTAAACTACTAAATCAAGAAGGAGTTCAAATAGTTGTTTTCCCTGAATTGAGTATAACTGGGTATACTTGTGCAGATTTATTTAGTAAAGATGTTTTAC
>CANQZL010000153.1 GCA_947628325.1 uncultured Bacilli bacterium | reverse complement strand
ATTTTAGTTGCTGGAGTATTTAATAACTTCCTATTAGCTATAATTTTGTTATTTGTAATATCTCTTATTTGGGGAGCTCCTTCTTTAAAACCAGTTATTTATAATGTTACAGAAGGTAAACCAGTAGCTGAAGCAGGGATAGTAGCTGGAGATACTATTGTAGAAATTAATGGTTCTAAAGTATCTACTTGGGATAAAGCTCAATTATTACTATTATTAAAAGATAAAGATGATACTTATGAAATAAAAGTAAGACATGAAGATGGTGAAGAAGATACTTATAACATTAAACCAGAAACCGAGAAAGATGAAGAAGGTAATGAAACTAAGATTTTTGGTATTGAAATAAAAAGTGAAATATCAAAAGGATTTGTACCAGCATTTAAATATGCTTTTGCAAAATTTGGAAGTACAGTTGAACAGATGTGGTTAACAATTGTTAATTTATTCACAGGTAAAATATCTATTAATGCTTTATCAGGACCTGTTGGTATATATACTGTTGTTGGTGAAACAAGAAAATCAGGATTTGAAAATGTCTTATTCTTAGTTGCTTATTTAAGTATTAATTTAGGTATTATGAATATTTTACCTATTCCAGCTTTAGATGGTGGACATGTTCTATTCCTAATTATTGAATTAATTACACGTAAGAGAGTTAATGAGAAAGTAGAAGCTATTACAACTACGATTTTCTTCGGATTATTACTTCTATTAATGTTATATATAACTATTCATGATGTAATAAGATTAATATTTTAAAGAGCTTGAGAGCTCTTTTTAGTTTTCTTGATGTGTTAAACAATATAAAAGCGACTTTTTGTAAGTCGCTTTATTTAATACCCAGAAATTACTGAGTTTTATTTCAATTTTGGTAGCGCCGGTGTGATTCGAACACACGACCTGCCGGGTATGAACCGGATGCTCTAGCCAACTGAGCTACAGCGCCATAAAAGTAAGCATATTTAATATAGCATAGTCACGAAGATTTTACAAGTCTTTTTTAACAAAATAATTTTAAAAAAACGATAATTTATTAAAGAAATAACTATGGTATAATATTAATATAAGGATGGGAAAAGAAAAATGAATGAGACTATAAAAAATTTAATTGAAAGAAGAAGTGTAAAAAAATATAAAAGTGACATGATTCCAAAAGACTTATTAGATGAAATAATAAAAGCTGGAACTTATGCACCATCAGGAATGAATCAACAATCATCAATAATTATTGCTATTACTGATAAAAATTTACGAGATAAATTATCTAAACTAAATGCGCAAATAATGGGTAATCCAAATATTGATCCATTTTATAATGCTCCAGTAATTTTAGTAGTGTTAGCTTTAAAAAGTTGTCCTACTCATGTTTATGATGGAAGCTTAGTGATGGGCAATTTAATGAATGCTGCTCATTCTTTAGGTATAGGAAGTTGTTGGATTCATCGTGCTAAAGAAGAATTTGAAACTGAAGAAGGTAAAGAATTATTAAAATCTCTAGGTATTGAAGGAGATTATGAAGGTATTGGACATTGTATCTTAGGATATGCAGATTCTATACCAGAAGTTAAACCACGTAAAGAAAATTATGTATATTATGTTGAATAATCAATAATTTTTACTATAAAAATAATTTTGTAGTATAATATGGATTGCTAAAAAGAGGTGAAGTATATGAAAAAGAAAACAGTCGTTATAGGAATGAGTGGTGGAGTAGATTCATCAGTTGCAGCTATTGAATTACAAAAACAAGGATATGAAGTAATAGGACTTTTTATGCGTAATTGGGATTCTTTTGCTGATGGTGAATTAGAAGGAGCTCCTACTACTAAAGAAGGAATATGTCCTCAAGAAGTAGACTATAATGATGCTAAAAAAGTCTGTGATAAATTAGGGATACCTCTTTATCGTAAAGATTTTATAAAAGAGTATTGGGATTATGTCTTTACTTATTTTTTAGATGAACTTAAGAAAGGTCGTACTCCTAATCCTGACATAATGTGTAATAAGTATATTAAATTTGATATGTTTGCTAAAGAAGCTGTTAAATTAGGAGCAGATTATATTGCAACAGGACATTATGCTAGAATAAAAGATGGTAAATTATTAAAAGCTGTTGACTTAAATAAAGATCAGACATATTTTTTATCTCAAGTAAGTAAAGAACAATTAAAGAATGTTTTATTTCCTATAGGAGATATGTTGAAACCAGATGTACGTAAGATAGCTAAAGAATATGATTTAATAACTGCTAAAAAGAAAGATTCAACTGGTATTTGTTTTATAGGAGAAAGAAACTTTTCTAACTTCTTAAAAAACTATCTTCCTAATCAAGAAGGTGATGTTGTAAATATTGATACAAATGAAGTTATTGGTCGTCATATTGGACTAATGAATTATACAATAGGACAACGTCGTGGACTAAACATTGGTGGTAGTAAAGAGAGAATGTTTGTTGTAGGAAAAGATTTATCTAAAAATATTTTATATATATGTATTGGAGAAGATAATGATTATTTAGTAAGTGATTCTTGTCTTGTAGATACAATTAATTATTTAGGTGATGAAAAAGTAATAGAATGTAATGCTAAATTTAGATATCGTCAAGAAGATATTCCAGTTACTTTGGAATGGTTAGATAATGAAGTAATTGTAAGATATCCTCAAGGTGTTAAAAGAGTAACTCCTGGTCAAGCTTGTGTATTTTATAAAGGTGAAGAATGTCTTGGTGGGGGAATAATAAAAGAAGTACGTAAAAATGAAAAAAAATTATGGTATTTGTAGTAGGGAAGTAAGTTTATGTCTTTACAAAGAGTTCAAGAATATTTAAAAAAATATGACTTAGATAAAAATATCTTAGAATTTCCTGTTTCTTCTGCTACAGTTCGTGAAGCTGCAATAGCCTTAAAATGCCAAGAAGATGAAATCGCTAAATCAATAGCTTTACTGATAGATAAACAGCCTATTCTAATAGTAACTTCTGGTAATCAAAAGATAGATAATGCTAAATATAAAAAGAAATTTCATACTAAAGCTAAGATGATAGTTGCTAATGAAGTAGAAAATTTAATTGGACATAAAGTAGGGGGAGTATTTCCTTTTGGAATAAATAGTAATGTTTTAGTATATTTAGATATATCCTTAAAAAAATATAAATATGTTTATCCAGCTTGTGGATCTAGTAATAGTGCTATAAAACTTAGTATTAAACAGTTAGAAGAAACAGCAAATTATGTAGAATGGGTAGATGTTTGTAAACCTTTTTAAATAGAAGAACTAAATGTTCTTTTTTTCTTAGTTAACAATTATTCTTGACTATACCCTATAAGGGTATTATATTATATATAGGTGATATTAAATATG
>CANQZL010000152.1 GCA_947628325.1 uncultured Bacilli bacterium | reverse complement strand
AGATTTTTTAAAAATGCTAAAAAAGAATGTTTTATAAATTAATTTTCTTAGTTTTTTTCTTATATATATGTTATAATGAATAATAGGTGATAATATATGAAAAGGGGAACTTCATTAATATCTAATGTATCTAAGCTTAATACATTTATTTATATGGCAAAATCTAATGAACTTTTAAGTATATATATTGAGAAAATTTTAAATAATAGAAGTAAAAGTTTGAAGTTTGTCAATGATTTTGATTATGTCTCTTTGGATTTACTTTATACATCTTTACAAATAATGGCTAATTCAAAAGATATTTCTAAAGAAGATTTTAATAAAATAGATAAAAAAGAATTGAAGTATTATTTAGATAAAGTAAAAGGAATGAATTATTTTAAAAGACAAGTTCCTTCAATAAAGAATGAGGAAGTGTTAATCAACTATTTAAAATCGTCTTTAGCAGATGGCGAATACGTTTGTAAATCTGATAATACGGTCTTATTTGATAATGGATTAGTAGTAGATGCTAATTGGTTAATTGAATTTTCTTCATTTTTAATAACATCTTTAAATAATAATGCTAATGTTTCAAAGGATGGTATGATTTATTATTTTAATACAATTACTATGCCTCCTATAGAAAATGTGGAATTGAAAACATTTTTAAAAGATATTACATTGTATGAATATAGTGTTAAAAGAAAAGATGAAAAAAAGTTATCTTTTCAGGATATTAAATACTTAATTGATATTTTATCTCCTATAGAAGAATATGATTTTAAAAAAATGCAGGAGATTAATAGTAATTTAGCTAAAGAAAATTATACATTGTCTATAAATAAGAAAAAAGCTACTTTTAATAAAGATGAAAAATTAAAAATAGATAAATTATTTAATGAAAAAAATGATGAAAGTGTTTTAATTGAATATATAAAAGATATTTTAAAATGTAATAATAGTAAGGCAAATAAAAATAAAAGAAAATTAATTGATACATATGAAATAATTAGAAGTCTTGTTCATGCTTATAAATGTAATATGAGTATATTTGAGTGTCGTAAGAAATTTAATTTAGATGAAAGAAGATCTGATATAATGAGTGCTCTTACTATTGCTAGTTTTTATATAAATTATATTTATGATAGTGAAAATATTAATAAATTCTTTGATTATTCAATTCTTAATTTAGATAATTTAAAACCAACAATTATAGATTATGAAACTCCTGAATATAAAAGTATTATTAGTGAATTGTCTAAATTGAATAAAAGAGTTGTTATAATTAATCGTCGTATTAATAATTGTTTAGATAATGCACGTCGTATTCCAAAACGAAATATAAAAATGTTGGAAGAAAATAGTTCGGGATTATTACGTAATTGTTCGGAGTTAGAACAATTAGTTAATAGAATTAAGTTTTTAAGAAATGAATTAAAAGATATAAAAGATGATAATAGAAATGCATCTAATATTAATAAAACTAAATTATCTTATATAAAAGAAGCTATTAATAATGGAAGATTTGATTATAATTCTAATACAACTAATATGACATTTGATTGCTATAGTAGTAAAGATTATCATCACACATTTCATTTAGAAATAAGTTTAAAGGAGTTTATGGATATTATTTTATCTGATCATAATCGTCATACAAGAATAGACTTTTATCAAATATAAAAGGAGGAAAAATATGAGAGAGAAAAATACGAATATTAATAATAATATGGTTCGTATGGAAAAAAAGTCTTCAAATAAAGTAGGACTTATTTTACTTATGATTATTTTTCTCCTTGCTTTTGGTTACGGAGGCTATTATCTTTGGAAAAATTGGGATAATATTAATTGGGAGTTTTCATTGCCTTGGCAAGAAAAAGAAACAGATTCTAGTGGAAGAAAAATTGTTGATGGTAATGGACAAAGTACTTCTAATGTAGGTGGTTCATCAACTAGTAGTAAACTTTTATTGCCGACAATGAGTGAACAAAAATATGAAAGAGGGGGAAAATATGAAATTTATGTTACAAATTTACAAGCAGATGATAAGGGATATACGTTTGATGTAGAACTTTTTTCTATTGATGATACATATACATTAAATTGTGAGAAAGTATTAATTGATGGTTTTGATACATCAACCTCTTTTAAGATTGATTCACCGATGGGTGTACGTAAATTGGAAACAGAGAGAATTAATAAAACAGAATTAGATGCTTTGGATATTACAAGTTTTAATGAGCTTACGCTATATATGAATGTAGTGTCAGCAAAGGGAGAAACAATTCAATTAAATGAAGTAATTCATGTTACTCAACCGATAGAAGCAAATAATACAAGAAAAGGGTTAATTTCAATAGATGATAGAAACAATGTATCTATAAGTTATTATAGAACAGTTGAAGATAATGAAAATACCTATATTTATTTTGATTTTAAAAATACTAATAAAAAAAATATATTTGTTTTAGTAAAAAAGCTTATTATTAATGATGAATTGTATGATATGTCGTCATTTGAAGAAAGCATATATAGAGATACTGAAAAAATATTTTCTATATCAATTCCTAAATCATCTTTTTCTAAAATAAATAGCTTTACAATTTCTTTTTTCACTTTAGTTAAAGAAGATGATAAAATTTTAGAAACTTATATTTCTAATGAATATTCTCGAAAATTCTAAAGATAATTGTCAAATAAAATTTAATATGTTATCATACTTTAATAAAAAAGAAGGTGTGATATGGATAAAATATGGTTAGAACTTTTTAATAAAGCTAAAGAAAAAATTAATTCTAAAGAACTATCAACGTTTGTTACGACAGGAAATAGTGCTTGTGCTCTTTTAAGTTCTAAAGGTAATATATATGCTGGTAGTAGTATTACATCGAATTCTAATAGCAGCTGTAGTGCAGAGAAAAGTGCTATTGTTGAAATGATTAATAATAAAGAATATTCTTTATCTAAAATTGTTATTTTAAATGAATTAGAAGAAGTTATAATGCCTTCTTTAAAGACTATTGAATTTCTTTTAGAACTAGGAATCGATTTATCAGAAGTCGAAGTATTAGTTAGTTTGGATAAAGAAAAAGTTGTTAAATTAAACTTGTTGTTGCCTTCTTGGTGGGGAACTTATCGTAATTTAAAATATTAAGCAGATATCTGCTTTTTATTTACCTTTTAAGTTTACATATATTTTGTAAAACACAAGTAAATATTTTTACTTGTGCAATGTAAAAGATGTATAATAAGATTGTAGAGAATAGTAAAGTAATTCTTTATTCTCTAGTAAAAGGGGAAAGTGATACTGCACCAAGTGCCACTTTGGGAAAAGAACTAGATTAATTAGTTCTTTTTCTTTTTAGTAAAAAATTATTTATGTTATAA
>CANQZL010000151.1 GCA_947628325.1 uncultured Bacilli bacterium | reverse complement strand
CGTCAAAAAATAAGGGTCAAGCCCTTATTTTATAATGATTTAATTAAATTTTACTCCCCACTGAAATATTTAGAGCCGGTATAATAGATTAAACTATTATACTTTTTAAATCTTTATAAATTATCAAAAATAAAATACTTTTTAATAAAAATTTGATATAATTTAATTAGGATAATTATATGGCAGGGGGAGAAAATTCCAATGAAAAAGAAAGTAGTAATTATTGGAGCTGGTCCAGCTGGTCTTACAGCAGGTTATGAACTATTAAAAAGAAGTAAAGATTATCAAGTAATAATTTTAGAAGAGAGCAACGATATTGGAGGAATATCTAAAACTATTAACTACAAAGGTAATAGAATGGATATAGGAGGTCATCGTTTTTTTTCTAAAGATGTAAGAGTTAATGAATTTTGGCAAAATATTATGCCAATTCAAGGTAAGCCATCTTATGATGATTTAATATTAAAAAGGGATAAAAAGTTGAATCCAAATGGACCAAATCCAGAAAAAGAAGATAATGTTTTTTTAAAAAGAAATAGAGTATCAAGAATTTATTATTCCAAGAAATTTTTTGATTATCCAGTAAGTCTTAAAATATCTACAATAAAAAATTTAGGTTTTATAAAAACTATGCAAAGTGGTTTTAGTTATTTAAAAAGTATCTTGGTTAAGAAAAAGGAAGATTCATTAGAAAATTTCTACATAAATCGTTTTGGTAAAAAGTTGTATTCAACCTTTTTTGAAGATTATACTGAAAAATTATGGGGCAGACATCCCAAAAACATCTCAGCTGATTGGGGAGCTCAAAGAGTAAAGGGATTGTCTTTAATCGGAGTATTTAAAGATGCCTTTAAAAAAATATTTAATATAAAAAGCAAAAATAAAGAAACCTCTCTAATAGAAGAATATATGTATCCCAAATATGGTCCTGGAGAATTTTGGGAAAAAGTAGCTTCAGAAATCGAGCAAATGGGCGGTAAAATTTTAAAAAAACATAAAGTAGTTAAAATAAATAACTCAAAAAATGAAATAGAAAGTCTTATTTGTGATGTTGATGGTCAGAAAAAAGAAATAAAAGCTGATATATTTCTTTCAAGTATGCCTTTAAAAGATTTAGTATGTAATATGTCTTCAGTTCCTAAAAAAATTGAACATATAGCTAATGATTTACCATACCGCGATTTTGTTACTATAGGTTTACTAGTAAAAAAATTAAATTTAAAAAATGAAACAAATATAAAAACTTTAAATAATATTGTTCCAGATTGCTGGATATATGTTCAAGAGCCGAATGTTAAGTTAGGAAGAATTCAAATATTTAATAACTGGAGTCCTTATATGGTTAATAAGCCATCAGAAAATGTTTGGATTGGGCTAGAATATTTCTGCAATGAAAATGATGATTTTTGGAATATGAGTGAAAAAGAATGCACTAAATTTGCTATATCTGAATTAGTTAAGATAGGAATAGTGAATGAAGAAGATATTTTAGATAGCCATCGTGAAAAAGTAAAAAAAGCTTATCCAGCATATTTTGATTCTTATAATGAAATTGACAAAGTTATAAAATATCTTAATAAATTTGATAACTTGTATTGCATTGGTCGTAATGGACAGCATAGATATAATAATATGGATCATTCTATGTTAACGGCAATGAAAACAGTAGATAATATTATCGATAATAGTAGTTCTAAAAATGACATTTGGAATGTTAATACAGAGCAAGAATTTCATGAGGAAGATAAAAAAGATAATAAATTAAAAAAAATTATTAATAAAGCTAAAGATAAATTTAGTAAAATAAAAATAAATAAATGGGTTTTATTAACTATTATGATTGTAGTACCTTTATTATGGTGGGCATATAGTAGTAATTGGCGAATTGACAATGACTCATACTTTCTACTTTCTCATGGGCGATATGTTTTAGAAAATGGTTTGCCGACAGTTGAACCTCTTACAATGCATGAAGGTTTAAATTTTGTGATGCAACAATGGCCATTTGCGATAGGATATTATTTATTGTATACCAAAATTGGGGAGATAGGGGTTTGGATATTTCTCGTTTTAATAACTTATATTGTTGCTTTCATTGTATATAAATTATGTATGATAATTAGTGATAAAAACTATGTCTTATCAATGGTAATAAGTTTTATAATAACTATGTTTCTTTTAAAAATGTGTTCCATAACAACTAGACCACAAATATTTACGTATATCTTATTAATATTAATGATATATGTTATAGAAAAATTTAGAAAAACCGGTAATTATAAAGTGCTCTTTTGGTTACCATTAATTTCTATTTTACAAATAAATGTTCATGCATCAATGTGGTGGTTTATCTTTATCTTTACCTTACCATTTATAGCTGAAGGTATATTTGACTCGCTTATTTTAAAGAAAAAGAATGTATATGATTATAGATGGTTAATTGTAATTTCAGTAATTAATTTTTTAGCTGGTTTTTTAAATCCTTATGGAATTGATGCAATATATTATTTTATTAATTCTTATGCTGGAGATAGTGCTCAATTTATTAATGAAATGAGACCAATTGAAATATTATCATTTAGAGGAATATTTATTGTTGGAATGTTATTCCTATACTTTATTATTTATATTTTAAAATATGCTAAAAATAAAGATTTAAAAATGGGTTATGTATTTATGCTATTTGGATGTATGGTTTTATCATTTATGGCTGCTAAAAGTTTTGCTTTTTTTGTAATTTTTACAATTTATCCTTTAAGTTATTTTTGGAAAAATTTATTCCGAGAAAACTGTTTAGATAAACCTTCTTTAATTCCTAAAAAAATAACATATAAAATAGGTATATCGTTATTGTTAATAGTAGCTGTAATACTTAGTATAAAAGGAAGCCATGAATTAATAGAAAGTCATGAAGATTTCTATATTAAAGAAGGAGTAGAAAAATTACTCGATAAATTTGATCCAAAAGATATGAAAGTATACTCAAATTATGATATAGGTGGATATTTAGAATGGCGTGGTATAAAGCCTTTTATAGATTCACGAGCTGAGGTTTTTTACTTAACAATGAATCGTAAATATGACATATTTGGCGATTATTACGATATACAACAAAGCAATGGTAATATTTCAAAATTTGTCAAAGCATACAATTTTACTCATTTGTTTGTTGTATCATACGATAGATTGTATACATATGATAACTTTAAAGATTATGAACTCTTTTTTGAAAAAAAGGATGAATATAAAATTTATGTTAGAAAAGATTTAGTAAAGGAGTAAAAGTTTAAAAATAAATATAATTATTTCTTGAATATCTTTTTATAGAGTGTTATAATCTTGAATTTATCAGTTTTAAAAGACTAAAATCTCCCAATCCCTTTATTTATAAGGATTTGAGAGATTT
>CANQZL010000150.1 GCA_947628325.1 uncultured Bacilli bacterium | reverse complement strand
AGCTGTTTATCCCGCAGCAGGTTTTATAAGATTCTTTAAAGGGAAACATTTAGTTATTATTAATAAAGATGCTACAAGTTATGATAATAGTGCTGATTTAGTTATTCATGAAAAATTAGGAGATATTTTTAGCAAATTAAAAGATGTTCAATAAGACATCTTTTAATTTTTATTATTTTCTAGATTTTCTTTCCATTTACTATTAATACTATCTTCATTATAAAATGCTTCTGAAGCAAGACATATTGCATCAAACATTTTTTTAGTTCCTTGCTTAGTTTTGCTATAATTAGAAATATTACTTTTTTTAATTCCTATAGACATACCTTCACTATAAGAATCTATATTGGCTCCAATATAAATGAATTCCCAGTTAGAGTGTTTATTAATAAGCTCTTTTATTCTATCTTTAGTATATTCACAAGAAGAATTTTCTAATCCATCTGTAGTTATAACAAATAATACTTTATTATCTTTAACTTTTTTATCTAAAGAGTTTATTGTTTTACCAATTGCATCTAATAAAGCAGTACTTCCTCTTACAAAGTATGTATCTTTAGTAAGATTAGAAACATCTTCAATACTTTTTCTATCTGTTAAAACTTCATACTCATTATCAAACAAGATTGTAGTTACTTTAGTATTAAATTTATTCTTTCTTTGCTTATCTAAGTAACTATTATAGCCACCTATAGTATCTTCTTCACTACCACTCATTGAGCCACTTCTATCTAGTAAAAAAACTATATCCATTTCTTTTTTCTTTTTCATATAATTCACCTCTTTCATAATCAAAATAATATAATATTATTAAAGACATTTGGTCTCTTATAAAGGGACATTTTATTTACTTTTTTTTATATTTTGATATAATATATTTATAAATTGAGGAGAGTGTTGATGAAAGATAAATTAGATGCTTATATAAAAAAGAATCTAGAAGGAACAATATTTGTTGGTTTTAAAAAAGCAAGGTATGAGGTAGATCGTGCTTGTTGTACAAGTTATGCAAAATTAACAGATTTAGAAGAAGATCATATTCAATTTAACTCACATAATATTGATGACTTTATTAAAGAAACAAAAGACAATAATAAATTTCAAAAACTTTTATTTAGTCATATAGATAAAAAGAATTTGAAAGATAGTGATGTTTATAATAAAGTACATATTGATAGAAGATTATTTTCAAAGATAAGGAATGAGAATTATCATCCTAGTAAAGAAACAATTATATTACTTGGATTAGCTTTGGAATTAAAAGAAAATGAAATAGATGAATTATTACAAAGCGCCTCTTATTCATTACCGAAAAATAATGTATATGATTTAATTATTAGATTTTGCTTTATAGAAAAAATCTATGAAATAACTAAAGTAAACGAATTACTTGATGAATATAAATGTAAATTATTAGCATAAAAAATATAGGAAATTGTTCCTATATTTTTTTATAAATTATATTTTTTTTGAAATTTTGCTATTTCATTTAATATAGTTTTCTTTTCTTTGGTACTACTATTATCTAATGAATTAATTTTATTAATAATATTAGCTTTTTCTTCTTTATCAATATTTAATTTATATATTTTATTTTTTAAGACTTGATAATCATCTTTTTTTTGTCTATTTAAATCATCTTCTATAGGAAGAGAAAAGAAATTAGCTAAGTTTTCTGATAAATCATAGTTATTGTTATTTTTAATTGTTAAACCCATATATATTCATTCCTTAAAGTGATGGTGGATTAAAATAATCAGCTAAGGTATTATTAACATTTTCCATAAATGATAATAAGTTATCCATTGTTATAGAAGTTTTGAATACTAATTTCCCTAGTTGGTCATTATATAATTCAATATTTAATTTTGTACCTTTAGAATCAAGATAAATTCTTCCATTTTTTGTCGCTTCTAATATTAATGACATTATTAATTCATTATTAAATGCTATATTTTCTAAAGAATTTTCTTGTTCACTATCTATAAGAGCTTGTAATTGATTACGTATTGTGGTTTTTTCATTTTCAAGATGCTCTATTTCTTTATATTTTTGTAATTCTTCTTGATATTCTCTACTCATATTTACATAGTCGTTTTCATCATCATTATTAGGCATATTACTTAATAATTCATCAAGTTTACTTCTCATTTCTTCTTTGTTTTCTGATAAAAGATTTAGTTCGCTTATTAGTTCGTTATATTGAACAAGTTTATCTTCTAAATCTTTACTTAAATATTTTTCAAGTTTAAAAGTACTTATTGATAAATTATTAAAGTCGATTCCTAATGAATATAACATTTTAATATATGTACTAAATAATCCCACTATAACATCTCTATTGGGAATAGTTTTTTTATCATAATTATAAGTTTTATTGACTCCGGATAATAACACATATAATTGAGCATTATTAATAGCACGTTCATTATAATTTATAAATTCTATCATCCAATTATTAATATCTTTTATTTGCTCTTTAAGGGGTTTGGTATAAAAGTTATTTCCTTCTTTTTCGGCTTTTGATAAAATCCAAAACGCATCGGCAAGTTTATACTTGGAAATATTCATTGTACAATCTTTAGGAGTATTTCTTTTAAAACGATTTATTATATTATTTACTTTTATTTCATCTTGAGAATCAAGACCTTTTATTATTTTTGATTCTAAATTATTATATATATCATTTAAATCATTATTGGGATTTGCTGATGATAAAGTAACTAAAAAAGTTTTACTATGTCTTAGAAATTCTAATAAATCATTTTTATCATGTATAGGTTTTTTAGAATTCTTATTATAAAAAAACATCTTTTTAAAATTATTTTTTCGACAAGCAATAGATAGTCTATGAAGCCATGCTTCTGGTATAATTGTTTCTATTTTATCACTAGCAACATATATGTTACCACTACCATCAAAGGTATAGTTATCTGTTTTAAAAGCTTCTAGCATTTGCTTATAAAATTCTTTATAATTATTCAAATAAGGCATATCGATTGTTGGAGTTGCAATTTTGTCATCATATAACGTTGGTATTATTCCAGTATGAAGAAATGATTCTAATGAAAATGGAGGATTTTCTGTAAAACGTTCTAATATATTATTTATAGAAATTATATTAAAAAGACTATTTCTAGCTGTTTCATAAGTATGAAAAGACGAAAAGTCTGATAATATTTCTTCAGAAAGATTACCATTCATAATAGATGTGCGCATTAAAACATCAATGCATTTAAGTTCATTTATTCTCATCTTTTCACCTACCTTACTACAATATTAATTATAGCATACTAATTTCTAAAAAACTATATTTATGTTACTTTATAATTACTTTGATATAACTTTTCAAATAAATAACATATGCAAAAAAATATATTCTGAGGACTATTTTATTATATAACGGGAATTTATCAGTTTTGAAATATAAAAATAGTGCAAACCATTATAAAATGGTTATTTTTTTGTCAAATTTTAGTT
>CANQZL010000149.1 GCA_947628325.1 uncultured Bacilli bacterium | reverse complement strand
TTGTATTTTTTTGAAATTCTATAATTAAAAATATTTTTATTTTTTATTTTTATTTAATGGATTGTAATTTATTAATGATAAATAATATATTTAGTTGGATTATGTATTTATTGAATGAAAAATAGATATTGTATAAAGGATTTTAAAATATATTAACTTCCCCTACTTCATTGGAATTTTAAAGTAGGGCAATAAAAAAGAAAGATTTTAAACCTTTCTTGATTGGATTTCAGCTATTTTTTCAAATACTTCAGCAGCATTTGATTCATTGATTTCTGTGAATCCTAATTCTTTTAAAGCTTGAATCTTAATTGTATTTAATTGTTGAGTTCGAGATAATTTTTCTTCATTTTTTTGTTCTATTTCTTGAACAAATTTTTTATGAGATTCTGTTAATTTACTACGAGATGCTCCTCCATTATTATATAAAGTTAAAGCTGAGTATAAAATACCTTCAAAAATGAATTGTTTATCTTCTTGAAATTTATATTCTTCTGGATTAGTAAAGCCAGTTGTTTTACTCATATAGCCAAAGATATATTTGATTTCTGGAACGTTATCCAATGATTGTAATAGATGATATAAATATAAAATAGCATAATAATTTTCATCTTTATTATCATTACTTAATTTTTCTTTTAATAAATAAGTAATATCACTTAATAATATTTGAGACTCTCTGTTTAAGCCTTTAAAATCAAATTGTCCTTCAATATCACTAGTACTTTTTACTCCTTGGTTTAGTCTACTTTCAACACTCATTAAATAATCGGTTGAAACATTAATATCTTCAATATCCTTACTATCTGTTATATCTAAAAGTTTAAATAATAATAATTTCTTTTCTTTTGGCCATTTATTAATATCATTTAGTTCTAAATAGTTATAAACCATTTGCCTTGATACGCCTAAATACTTGGCCAATCTTACTTTCGAAATCCCTAGTTCTTGAAATAAATCATTTAATTTACGCATATAATACCAATTCCCTTCGTAATTATTTTACAACTTAATTATATTGCTAGACGTAAATTATGTCAAGTAAATATCAAGAAAAATTAGATTTTTCTATTATAATGAAGGCTTTGAAGCATTAAGAGCTCTTTGTTTGCCCCACTCTCTTATCTTTTCAATTTTCTCTGGATTAGCTTTAGATAAAGAAACTACTTTTGATAATTCATTTATAACAAGTTCTTCAGTAAGAGAAATATTTTTATTAGCAATTAATTTGTAGGCAATAGATCTTATGGTGACTTCAATATCAGCACTTGCAAAGCCTTGGGTAATTTCTACTAATTTATTTAATAATTCATCACGAATATCAACTTTCAAATATTTATTTGCATATAATTTAAGTAATTCTTTTCTTTCTTCATTATTAGGTAAATCGATGAAAAATATTTCGTCAAAACGTCCTTTTCTGATTAATTCAGCAGGTAATGATTCAATACTATTGGCAGTAGCAACAACAAATACTGGTTTCTTACATTCTTGAAGCCAGAAAAGGAATTGACCAATCATTTTAGAAGTAACACTTGAATTATTATCGTTTAAACCTTTTTCTATTTCATCAATCCATAAAACGCATGGTGAGACATATTCTGCGGTATCTAATGCACTTTTTAATTGAGCTTCGGATTGACCGACATATTCTCCTTGAACTGTGGCTAAATCAAGACGATATAATGGAATATTAAAAATACTAGCAGTAGCTTTAGAACATAAACTTTTACCACATCCAGGAACTCCGGTAAGAAGGATTCCTCTTGGTGAGGCAATACCTCTTTTATTTAATTCATCTTTTTTAGTAGGATCCATTAATACCTTTTTTTCATAAAGCCAATTTTTTAAATTATCTAGTCCAGCTATTGAAAAATCTTCTTCAATGGGTATTGCTTCTAAACCAGCTATTTCATTAAATAATTTTTGCTTAGAAAATTTAAGTTCTTTTAAATCTTCTTTTCTTATATGTCCATTAACAATAAGGGAAGATATTATATTTTTAGCTTCCATTTCACTTAAGCCTTGTAAGTAAGTAGCGGCATTCTTAAAATCATTGTCATCCCATTCTAATTCGATTTGATTACGATAGGTATTAATAATACTTTTTAATGAATCTTCTAATTCTATTTCATTTGGATAGTTTAATTTTAATGTAATACCTAATCTTTGAATATTAGGCCATATTGGTTCATTAGTAATTAAAATTATTACACCAGACATTGTTTCAGCTTTTTCAATTATATCTAAAAGATATCTTGAAACTAATGTAGATTGATCTATATCTGAAATATCACTTAATATAAAATTATAATTTTCTTTATATTTTAAATTATTAGCTATTGTATCTAAGACACTCATAATTGTTTTATCTTCACTAATAATATTATTAGTTTTTAAGTCGCTAATACCTTGAGACATTTGATATAAACTACAATTTATATCTAGTTCATCAGCAACCTCTGATAAAAGTTTTATAGCTCTATTCTTTTCTAAAGTATTTAAAATAATAATTGGGATACGAGCTTTTAAATATCTTTTTAAGTATTGTTTCATTTCTTCATAATTCATTTTATTGCCTCCATTTTATTCTATTATTTTTAATTACTATGGAAATAGTTCCATTTCTATCAATATTATCTGCTTCTTTAATCAAAATATCATATACTTTATCAGTATCATTATATACCATTTTTAATAATTCTTCTTGATCTTTTTCATTAATAATTGGATTATCTATTAAATCAATAATATAATTAGTTTCTTTTTTAAAATTAACTAAGGATAAATCAAGATAATTGATATCATCAAATAATTCATCAAGATGATCTTTTATTTTAGAGATTGTTTTTTGAAGCTTATATTTTATTAAATCAATTATTTTGGGTATTAATAATTCTTTAATATTAGGATTTACTGGTGTTTTTTTAAGAATTTCTAATTTTTCTAAATTAGTATCAAAAGTTTTTATATCATTAAGAAGATTGATATATTCTTCGTAACTCATTTATTGCCTCTTTTAATTTCTAAAGGTGGTTCTATTGACCAAGATGGTAATGTCGTTATTATTTCTTTATCTTTTTTATTTGTTACAGGATTTATTATTTGTTTAATAATTTTAATTGGTTCTTTATTTTCTTCTATAGGAACAATTTGTTCTTCTTTCATTTTAATCACCTATCCTAATATTTCTTTCATTGTTACTTGTTATGTAATCTTCAGGAGTAAAATTATTTAAAGATGTAATTAATTTATCATAATTTTTTTTACTTTCAGTTAGAGTATTATGATAATCAAGCATTTGAGCTAGTACTTTTTCAATAATTTCTAAATAATTATTATATAATTTGTTTTTGGCTTTATTTCTAAGGGAACTTCTTTTATTTAATTTATAAAACAATAATATATTACTTATTAGTAATATGATGATAATAAGGGTTGATAAAAGACGATTATTTAAGGTGAAAAAGATACCAACAATGCCAATTATATTAATAATAATTAATAAAACAATTAAATCTTTATCATCTTCACTAAATTCATTATTAACATAAGC
>CANQZL010000148.1 GCA_947628325.1 uncultured Bacilli bacterium | reverse complement strand
TTTAACTTGGGGTAAGGGGAAATTTACCCTTTTTTAGTGTTTTTTCAAAATAAATTTATTTTTTTGTTTTCAGGTTATTCCTCCTCTAATTTAAAACTATATGGTAATAAGTCATTTATAGTATAACTTTTTATCTTATCAGTTTCTTCATCATAAGTATAAATTATAAAATCATCTTTAACATATTCTCTAATAAATTGACGACAATACCCACAAGGTAATGTCTCTTTAAAATATTTATCATTTAACTTTTTCCCTACAACAGCCATACAAACAAAATCTTTTTGAAGATCAGTTAAAGCTTTAGGAAAAGCCACTCTTTCCGCACAAATAGCCTGTATTCCATAGTTTTCAACATTAAAACCTTTATATATTTTACCATCTTTAGTAAGCAAAGCTACCCCAACAGTAAATTTAGAGTACTTAGAACAAAAATTACGTAATGCTATATCTTTTGCTTCATTAATTAATTTTCTTACGTTTTCTTCTTCCATCATACCATCCTCCATATAATTATTTTACCATAAATAAAAAGAAAAGACTATTTATCTTTTCTTAATCACTATATTCACTTGTTATACCAAAGTAATCTTCTAATGTAATCCAATCACCATTATTATATAACTTAGTTGCAAGTTCAACATTTCCAATATATCTAAAATGCCAAGGTTCATATTTATATCCGGTTTCATTTGATTTACCTTTTGGATACCTTAGAATAAAACCATATTTATAACAATTATTAGCTAACCATACAGCTTCTGGAGTATCAGCAAATGTATCATTAATTATATTAACATCATATGCTAATCCAGATTGATGTTCAGAATGTCCTGGTCTAGCTGAATAAGTATCAGCAGCCGCTTGTCCTGTAGTAGCAACATAGTTTTTATATAATTTATCTTGTAAATCGTATGATCTATAACCACTTTGTAACCAAACATTCAAACCTTCTACTTTAGATGCAGCTTGCATTTTATAAAAAGCATTTAAAGATTCTTGAGTAAGTCCAGGAGCATAAGTACTAGGTAATGTATATGTCTTATTAACAATTAAATATCCATCTATATAAGTAATTCCATTCTTAGTAACACCTTTAAATCCTTTAGATGTTGTAAAATGAACTTCATTATTTGTATTTGAATTAGTATTAGTATTAGTATTTGCATTTGAATTAGTTTTTTCATTTGTATTCGTATTAGTTTTCTCATTAGTAGTAGAATTATTAGTATTTTCTACAACATTTAAAGTAAAGTTTTCTTTAGCTTCATTCCCACTACTATCAATAGCTACATATCTAAGTTCATATTTTCCAACTTTATTTATATCAAAATCACCTTCATATTTTACATCTATCTTCTCATTAGAATTATCTTTTACTGATACTCCACTAAGTAAATCAATCGTTTCTCCTACTTTAGTTTCCAATTCTTTAGTAAATGTAATTTGAGGTTTTTCAGTATCAACAATATTTATTTCTAAAGAATATTCTTTTATTTTTCCCTTTTTATCCTTTATTTCAATTTTAAATTCTTGCTTTCCTAATTTATCAGTTGGTATTTTTTCTTTTTCAGTTACTACAGTTCCATTTTTTAATTCTTTTATAAAATCTGTATTATATATTTCTTCATTTAAGTTAACATCTTTTTGATCGAATTTTACTTCTAATTTTCTCAAATTAATAAATAATATTCCTCCCATAGCAAGTAATCCACATAAAACTATCACCAAAATTATCCATACACTTTTTTTAATTTTTTTACGTTTATGCATAAATATCACTTCCTTAAAAATATTTTCACTCAAATAATATCACAACTAATTAAGTTTATCAATAAAGTTAATATTTTATGATTAACTAACATTTACATTTATTGTCATTCTTATTATAATTTTAGTATGGTGATAAGATGAATGATTTAAAAATTAAAGGAATATATAAACATTTTAAAGGAGATTATTATTTAGTAGAAGACACAGCCATAAGTAGTGATGATGGTAAAACAATATATGTTATTTATCGAAAATTATATGGTGATGGTAGTCTTTTTATTAGAGAATTAAATGATTTTTTAGATGATGTTGATAAAGAAAAATATCCTAATGTAAAACAAAAGAAAAAATTTGCATATCAAGAAATTAAAAGTGTAAGAAAAAATTTTTCAAATTAAAAGAAGGAATCCCTTTTCCTTCTTTTATTATCTTAATTTATTTCTAGCTTGTGAATAAACTTTAACATGAGCACGGCAAACACTCTCTTCCGTTAAACTATCTAGTAAGTTAACAGGATTTTCATTATGACAAGTGTTAATTAATTTTTCAAAAATATCTAATAATTCTTTATGAATTCCTATTTTAGATAAATAATTCATATATTCATAAAATTCTATTATATTCATACTATTTACTTTTCCACCATACAAGTAATTTAAAATAATCATCATATAACAATAAAGATCTGTGTCTTCAGATGGAATAATATATCCAGAACCATTTGTTTCAGGATTTGGACGATACTTATTTTCATTATCTTTTAATAATTGAGAAGGTCCTAAAAAACGTGAAGGAAATACAGTATTAGTTCCTATCTTACAACTATCTAAATCAATAGATTGTAAAGAACGATTATTAGGATTTACTATAAAATTAGATTCATGTAAATCGTTAATATAAATATCTTTTAAAGGTGTATATTGTCTAATATTTCTTAATTGTTCAAGAAGTTCACCAATCTTTTTTAAATAATATATATGTTCTTTAATACTTAGTTTATGATTTTGTAAGATAGTTGATAAGTTAATACCTTCAACATAAGGAATAGTAAATCCTTTAATACTACCATTTACTGATAATAAAGCATCTGGAATATGAAAAGTAACTGGCAAATACTCACGATGAGTATCTAACATTTCTAAAGTATATAGTTTATTTGCAAATCTTTCCCCATCTAAAGTATATAAACTTTTAATTACTTTACGATTACCACGATAATTAAAATCATACATTTGAGCTTCAGTATTTAAAATTTCTCTTGGTAAAACAAGTGGTTCTAATTTACTATAAGCTTTTTTAGATATACTAATAACTTTCATAACCATATTCCCCCTTTAGTGAAATAAGTATAACTTATCAAGCCTTTTTTAGCAAATTTTCCTTATATTTTAGAAAAAAATATTATTTATAGTTTTTTCATACTGGTATACAAAAAAAGAAAATAGCTATTTATTTTCTTTTTAAAATCCTTGTCGTATTTATAATAGTTATTAAAGTAACTCCTGTATCAGCAAAGACGGCATGCCACATAGAAGATATTCCTAAAGCTGCTAAAATTAATACGATAATTTTAGTAAGCAAAGCAAATATTAAGTTTTCTTTTATAATATGATTAGTTTTTTTAGATATTTGATGAGCTGTAATTAATTTACTTATATCATCATTTATTAATACTATATCAGATGCTTCTATAGCTGCAGCACTACCAATATTACCCATGGAAATACCGATATCACTTAAAGCTAGAGACGGAGCATCATTAATACCATCCCCAATAAATGCTACTTTACCTTTCTTATTACTTTTAATTAACTGAGCTAATAATTG
>CANQZL010000147.1 GCA_947628325.1 uncultured Bacilli bacterium | reverse complement strand
GATGAATTTATTATAGAGAGTGAGTAAAATCATTCTCTTTTCCTATGATTTATTTTTTTATAAAATTATGTTAATATAATTAATATAAATAAGATATAAAAAGAGGAATTATGGAAAAAGAAGCTTTAAAAAAAATATTACATTACTTTATTAGTTTTATCGAGATAATACTTGGTATTTCTTTAGTATTACTTCTTATTTTAATAATATTTCAAAATATATCTAAAGATGATAGTTTATTTGGATATCGAATATATACAGTTGCTTCTAATAGTATGAGACCAACTTATGAAATAGGGGATACTCTTTTAATAAAAGAAGTAGAACTATCTGATATTAAAGTAGGAGATGTTATATCTTATAAAGGTCAATCTAATGGAGTAGAAGGTTATATAATTACCCATAAAGTTATCAATATAGAAGTTGATAGTGATAATTATTATTTTCATACTAAAGGAGAAGCTAATGAAGGAGAAGATCCTTTAGTATCAGGTAATCAAGTAGTTGGTAAAGTTATTCATAAGTTTTTAATTTTAAGTATTTTAGGTAGAATTACTTCTAATATAGTTTTGTTAACTTTATTTATAACTATTCCTTTAACTATTTTAATTGTTATTGAAATAATAAAAGTAATTTTAAGAAAATAGTATATAAATAGATTATAAGGGAATACTATATATGACTAATCTAAATAATTTGCAAAGCAATAAGAAATGTTTTATACTAATAACTATGTTTTATATATAGGAGGCTTTAATTAATGAATAAAAGTAAATTAAAGAATAGTTCTTATAAAACAATAATATTTATTGTAATTGTAATAGCTTTAATATTAAGTATTATTATATCAATTGTTTCTTGGTATAGAAATGAGCATCCAAGTAAAACAAATTCAGTAGATATTTCTATTAAAGGTAATAATCTTAGTCTTTCTGTTGATGCGTATAACTGGAATGATAAGATAAGTAAAAAAGATTTATTAGATGCTAGAATAAATTATTCTAATAATATTAATCAGTTACCTGATTCTTTATCTGCTGTTTCTACAGCAGGTGGAGTTCAAAATGGTAAAATGGATATGTTTTATATAACACCTACTGATATAACTAAAGACAATTATAATATTATGGCATCTAAAGAGACTGAAACATATTGCTTAGGTGATGATTGTAAAGATAAACACTTTATTGCTTTTGATATCTTTGTTAAAACTGAAGAATCTAAAGCACTTTATCTAAGTAAAAAATCAAATGTGACAGCTCAAATAGAAAGTTCTGAATCTGAATTGGTTAATGCCTTAAGAGTAGGCTTTGTAATAGAGGGAATGATACCATATAATTCTTCTAAAGAAAGAGCTCAGAAATTAACTGGTGGAACTTATGCAATAATATGGGAACCAAACTACGATATTCATAGTTCAAATGGTTTAGAAAATGCTAAAAATATATATGAAATGAATCTTGATAATGACAATAATTCTTCATTAGAATACCAAGGTATTAGTTCTCCATTTAATGACAAAATAAGTATAAAAGATATTAAAAATAGTTCCTACTTTACAACAGTTAATCCTACTATTAAAACTAAAAAAGAAATAGAAAGTAGTGAAAAAATAATAGATTTATCAGCAGGTATTTCTAAATTTAGAATATATATATGGTTAGAAAGTCAAGATATTGATATGATTGTTAATAAAAAGACATCTAATATAAAAATTAATATTGAATTAGATACTACAAAATAAAAAGGCTTTAAGCCTTTTTTTAAACTTTATCTGTCTCTGTTTTATCTTCTGTTTGATTATTACTATTATCTTTTACTTCTGTATTATTTTGCTCTTGCTTATCTACTGTATTTTCTGAAGTTTTATCACTATCAACTTGTTCATTATCTTCAACTTTAACTTCATCAGTCTTACTTTTTACTTTTTTCTTTTTATATAATAATGATTTAATTAACTCTTTACCTTCAATATGTTCTTCTTCAACTTTAAAATACTTAAATAAATAATCAGCTAAGTTAACTTGAATTAATAATTCTCGACAAATAAATAAATATGCTGGTATGAAATATAAATCATAGTTTAATTCTTCTTCTATATAAAAATCTGTACTAAAATAATTAATAATTATTGCTTCAATACTTGTAAAGTGACACAAGATAAGAACAATTAAAGATATAAAAAATGCGACAAGTAAAATAACAGAAACTTTACTTTTACTATATACTTTTTTAGCATTCTTTATATTAGCTTTATCATAGTCATCTTTACAATTTTTTTTAATAACTTCATGATTGTTACTAACTTTAATTAAATATAGAATTATTATAAATACTAAAATGGCAATAAGCATTAGGACACCCTCTTTATTTTATATAAATGATTATAACATATTTTACAATATTTGTAATGTTTATTGACAAGTGTACTTTTTACGCATTATAATGAACATAGGTGATATCATGGACGTAAAAAACAAATTATATAAAAATCAAGGTATTCATGTTATTACAACATTATTTACTGTTGAACAAGGAATTACAAAAGTTCTATTAATAAAAAGAAAAAATGAACCTTTTTTAGGAGACTGGGTTTTAACAGGGGGAGCTCTTTATAATAACGAAGATTTAGAAACAGGTGCTCTTCGTGAATTAAAAGAAAAAACTGGTATAGAAGGAATTGAAATAAAACAATTTAAAGCCTTTGGAAGAGTTAATCGTTCCCCTGTAATGCGTATGGTAGCCATAGGATTTATTGGTATTATTGATAGTAAACGTGTAAATATTTTAAGAGAGACAGAAAATACTTCTAATGCTGATTGGTTTCCAATTAATAAAATTCCTCCATTAGGATATGATCATGAAGAAATATTATATGATGCTTTAATAGAATTACGTAAACAAATTGTAAAAAGTAATATTTTAAAAAGTTTATTTCCAGATGGAGTAACACTTCCAGAATTACAAAAAACATATGAAGCTATTTTAAATAAAAAATTTGATCGTCGTAATTTTAGAAAAAAGATTCTTAATTTAGATTTAATAGAAGATACTAATCGAAGTGATAAATTTGAAGGCAATAAGCCTGCTAAAGTATACAAATTTAAAAATACAATTGAAGATAAAGATATTTTTTAATTAAAAAGAGAGGAATATATATGATAAAAACTTTTACTGGACCAATGCATAGTGGTAAAACGGCAGCTATGATTACTACATATAATAAAATATGGAATAAAGAGCATATAAGGTGTTTTAAACCGAGTTGTGATACAAGAGATGTCGGAGAAATGAAAAGTAAGGACTTTCAAATTGGAGTACCTACAATAGGAATAGATATATTTGATGACATTTTAAAGTATGTTGGTGATGATATTACAACAATTTTTATTGATGAAGCACAAATGATTTCGGGTAATGTAGGTGTACTTTCTTATTTATCTATTGTTAAAGATGTTGATATTTTTGTTTCGGGATTAAATAGAACGTCTGAACAAGAGCCTTTTTTGACAATGCCTCAAATATTAGCAATTAGTGATAGTATTGAAGTGATTAAAGCTAGTTGTTATGATTGTGGTAGAGAAGCAGCGCATACTTATTATGAAGGAGAAAAAAGCGACGCAATATTAGTAG
>CANQZL010000146.1 GCA_947628325.1 uncultured Bacilli bacterium | reverse complement strand
AGCTTACCTTTCTTACATTTCTTTGATGGTTTTAGAACAAGTCATGAAGTTAATAAGATAAATGAACTTGATGATAAAGAACTAATAAAACTAGTTGATTTTAAAAAGATAAACGAATTTAAAAAAAGAATGTTAAATGTTGATAATAAAATTCAAAAAGGAATGGCTGAAAATGAAGATATATATTTTCAATCTGTTGAAGCTAGAAATGAACTATATAATGCTATGCCTGATATAGTTAATGACTATATGAATAAAATAAATATTTTAACTGGTAAAAACTATAAACCATTTAATTATTATGGTAGTATGAATGCTACTAATATTATAGTTGCGATGGGAAGTGTTTGTGATACAGCAAAATTAGTTGTTGAAGATTTAGTTAGTAAAGGCAAAAAAGTTGGTTTAATAGAAGTTCATTTATATAGACCATTTAGTTCTAAATACTTTATGGAAGTTTTACCTAAAACAACTAAAAATGTAGCTGTTCTTGATCGAACTAAAGAATCTGGTAGTGTAGGGGAACCTTTATACTTAGATGTATGTAGTGTTTTAAAAGATAGTAATATTAAAATTGTTGGTGGAAGATATGGCTTATCAAGTAAAAATACAACACCATCTCAAATATATAGTGTTTATAAAATGTTAGAAACTGAATTAAAAAATAATTTTACAATTGGAATAAATGATGATGTGACTAATTTAAGTTTACCTGAATATGACTATCATATTAATTTAGGTGCTAAAGAAATTAAAATTTTTGGCTTTGGTAGCGATGGTATGGTTAGTACTAGTAAAGATATTATTAAAATAGTTGGAGATAATAATTCTAAATTTGTTCAAAGTTATAATCAATATGATTCTAAAAAAAGTGGTGGAGTTACTATTTGTAATTTGCGAATATCTGATAAACCAATTAATGCTCCATATTATGTAACTGATCCAGATATTATTGTGTTAACTAAAGAAGAATATTTATTTAAATTTGATATTATTGATGATATTAAAGAAAATGGTATTTTTGTTATTAGTACAATTAAGACTAAGGAACAATTAAATGATTATTTACCTAATAAAGTAAAAGAAATAATAAATAAAAAGAAAGTAAAATTATATATTATTGATGCTGAAAAAATTGCAACTCATTGTGGAATAAAAGGTAAAATAAGTAAAATTATGGAAATGGTTATTCTTAATTTTATGGATTATCCTAATGCTTTAGAAGTTGTTAATAAATCTATTGAGAAACAATTTAGTACTAAAGGAGAAGACATTGTTAAAGCTAATGAACAAGCTATTTTAGAAGCTTTAGATAATTTAGTATTTGTTGATAATAAATTAGAATATACAGATGAGAAGATTAAAAAAGATATGAATGTCTTTGATGAAATAGAAGCAAGACGTGGTGAGAAGTTAAAGGTAAGTGATTTGATACCTTATAGAGAAGGTACTTTCCCTTGTTCTTTATCACGTAATGAGAAAAGAAAAGTAGCAAATTTTGTTCCTAAATGGGATAGTGAAAAATGTATTCAATGTGGTCAATGTTCAATAGTTTGTCCACATGCTGTAATAAGACCTTTTGCATATACTGATAAAAGTAAAGGAGTACCAATGATTGGTAAATCTGAATATAACTTTGAAATTGTTGTATCTGAAGCTGATTGTACTAATTGTGGTTTATGTATTAATATTTGTCCTGGAAAAAATGGGGAGAAAGCTTTAAGTTTTGGTCCTTATGATGAAGAAATGAATAAAAAAGCTATTGATATATTTGAAAATTATGAAAATCCTAAAGATTTATTTCCAAAATATACTGTTAAAGGAAGTCAATTTGAAAAACCTTGTTTTGAATTTAGTGGGTCTTGTGCTGGATGTGGAGAAACGCCTTACATAAAATTATTAACTCAATTATTTAAAGATAAATTAATTATTGCTAATGCTACTGGTTGTTCTTCTATTTATGGTGGAAGTGTTCCTAATACACCATATAGTATTCCTTGGGCTAATTCATTATTTGAGGATAATGCTGAATTTGGTTATGGAATGCTTATAAGTTTTAATAAATCTCGTGATAGAATTGAAAATATAATGAAAGATAATTTAGATAAAGTTTCAAATGATGTTAAAGAATTATTTAATGAATGGCTAAGTAATAGAGAAGATTTTGATATTACGATGCGAATAAAAGATGAATTAATTAAAAAGAATATACCAAATGAACTTAAAGATTTAATTTCTTATATACCAGCTCGTAGTGTATGGACAATAGGTGGCGATGGTTGGGCTTATGATATAGGTTTTGGTGGTATCGATCATGTTTTAAGTAGTGGTGAAAATGTTAATATTCTTGTTCTTGATACAGAAGTTTATTCTAATACAGGGGGACAAGCTAGTAAGTCATCTCGTATTGGTCAAGTAGCACAATTTGCTGATAAAGGTAAAAAAACTACTAAAAAAGATTTATTTAAAATAGCAATGAGCTATCCAAATTGTTATGTAGCAAATGTTTCTTTAGGAGCTAATTTTATGCAAACTATTAAAGCATTTAAAGAAGCTGAAGAACATACTGGTCCATCTATTATAATTGCTTATTCACCTTGTATAGAGCAAGGAATAAAAGGTGGTATGAGTAATGCTACAAAAGAACAAAAATTAGTAGTAGATTCTGGATATATGTCTTTAATGAGATATAATCCATTAGAAGATAAACTATATATGGATAGTAAAGAACCTAATTTTGACTTATATAATGAATTATTAAGTAATGAAGTAAGATATAATAGTTTGGTTAAAAAAGATCCTGAAGGAGCTAAAGATATTTTAGAATTAAATAAACAAGATGCTATTAAAAGATATAAATATTATAAAGAATTAAGTGAAAGTAAA
Source organism: uncultured Bacilli bacterium (assembly GCA_947628325.1). Lineage (GTDB taxonomy): Bacteria > Bacillota_I > Bacilli_A > RF39 > UBA660 > Coprovivens. Next base: position 812 of record CANQZL010000146.1, on the reverse strand, counting down.
AATGACTAATTAAAAAAGTGAGTGTTTACTCACTTTTATTATGCAGCAATTGTGTTATTAGATCCTTCTTTTCTTTCTAAAACTTTAATTTGACTTTTAGTCTTTTTACGATATTTTTCCATTGTTTCTTTTTTCTTCATTAATTTTTTATAATTCTTATCTAATTGACTTTTTAAAGTGTTAATACGATTTATAAAGTTAGGATCATTTTGAAGTTCAGGATATTTTGATATAGCTTCTTGTTCAATATATTCTAATTCTACTAAATTAGTATAAGTTGCATTTAAAGCACTATTTAAGGCATCTTCGCCAATTTTGATTTGGGATAAATCAGCTGGTTCATATCTATTAATTTTTCTTTTGAAAAAGGCATTTATAAAATTAAAATGATTATTAATAATTAAACCAACTGTAAAATAGAAAAAATATTTATTTCTTATAAAAGGGAAAGCTAGAATAGATGACATTTCTAATAAAATGGAAGCTTTATCAAGACGTTTCATTAATAATTTTTTATCCATATTAGCAATTTGTTCTTGGGTCATATTTTCAAGATTTTCAATTTTACCAAATAATTTTTCATTTAGTTCTATTTGATTTTCAAAATGTCTTTTCTCTAATTCCATTTGTAATCCTTCTAATTCACTAATAAGAATGGCATCATCAAGAGATTTTTGTTCGCTTTCAATATCTTTAGCTTTTTGCATTTTTAAAGAAGTTTTGGCATTTCTTAATTGTTCTTCTTCTTTTTTTAATCGGGCTTTTTGTTTATCACTTAGTTTATCTTCATATTTGAGATAAGTTGCTGTTAT
>CANQZL010000145.1 GCA_947628325.1 uncultured Bacilli bacterium | reverse complement strand
TGTGATTTTTTTTGACTATCTATTATAGTATTCAACGATAAGTGTTTCGTTAATTTCTGGATTAAGTTCACTTCTATCAGGTATTCTTACATATTTACCAGATAATTTATTCTTATCAAATTCAACATAATTAGGACGATGAGTACAAGTTTCAACTGCTTCTTTAATTGCTGGATGATCTAAAGAATTTTCTTTAACAGCAATTACATCGCCAACTTTAACTTGATATGATGGAATATTAACTTTAATACCATTTACAGTAATATGTCCATGATTAACAACTTGTCTAGCAGCTCTTCTAGTTTTAGCTAAACCTAGACGATAAACCATATTATCTAATCTAGATTCTAGTAAGCAAAGTAGGTTGAAACCAGCTTTACCTTTCATCTTAGAAGCCTTATCAAATAATTTATGGAATTGCTTTTCATTTAAACCATATAATAATCTGATTTTTTGTTTTTCTGCTAATTGGATACCATATTCACTTGATTTACGTCTCTTATCATTACCATGAATTCCTGGAGCATATGGACGTTTAGCTAATTCTTTACCATTTTCAAGGATTGAGAAACCTAAACGACGAGACTTCTTGTAAATTGGACCAGTATATCTTGCCATAGTATTTCTCCTTTCTATATATTTTTGATATATAGGATTGCTATAAAATTAGTATAGGGAGTTTATTTAGATATTTTCTCTAAGGCAGCCTTAGATACTCATATACCTTATAGGTAATAAACACTTTATATAATTTTATAACGCTGCCAAATACATCGCATATTTAATTATACATTAAAATATTAAAAAGTCAATTAAATTCCTATTTTAAATGCTTTTTAACTAAGCTAATATCTTGACTATTTTCGTATGTAACGTTATAGAAAGATAATAAGTCTTCAACAGTTATATGTCCATCAAATACTTTTTGAATATTAGCAATCATTTCATTTCTTATATTTTCAGAACCATCTTTATAAATATCAAATAATCTTAAAGCTTGAAGGGTTCCGGGAAGATAGATTCCTTGTTCAAAATCATTTAAGTTATCAGGAGTAATTATTTGATTAGGTTGTTGTTTAAGTTCATTAATAATATTTGCTATATGTTTAAAACGAGCTTTTTGAGATATATCTAAAGTTTTTTCAGACTTATCTAGTTCAAAGGCAATTATTTTTTCGATTAAAATAGGTAAGACTTCTTTATTAGTATATTCTTTAGTACTTCCTTTTTGACTTTCTACTTGAGTATGAGTTATTTCATGACAATATGTACCTACAGAGATACTTGTTGTATTATTTCCAAGTAAAATATTACTAAAAGTGATAGGGGCATTTTGTAAAAAATAATCATCTGCTATTAAAAGTTTTGACTTTTTGGTATTACCTATCATAGAATGACCTGGAATAAAAGTTACAGGTAAAGATAAAGGACTATTTAAGATAGATTTTTTAGAGAGATCTTGTAATAAATCGGATAGAAGAGCTTTTGAACAAGAGTTATATTTTTTACCTATTTCAATAGCTTTTGCTTCTGATAATGTTCTAATATGATGAAGTTCAAAATATTTTTTCATAATTCTTCTTGCAGTAGAAAGAACTTCTTTTTGACTATAATGAGCATTAGTAAAGTTAGTAATTGGAGGAGTATCATTAAGTAATTGTGCAATTTGTGATAAATTATCATTATATGAAATACTTGCACCAGTATTAGAATAACCATGTAATCTTAAATTTAAATCAAACATAAGTAGTTCAACTTTTGAACTTGACATATATTTTCCTTCTTTCATCACTGTTAATTTTATTTTAAAAGTATTATAATGTCAAATTTTGCTAAGAAATTATCATAAAAAATATCATAAAATGTTAATTTACAATTTAGTTAACAATATTATTAGACTTAATAATCTATAAAATCTATATTTTAAAGATATATTGTGATATGATATTATTGTATATTGTAGATTAGGAGGGATAATTATGAGTCAAACTGCTTATATATTAGCGGGAGTAACTTATTATATTGTAAGTATTATAATTATCGTTGTTATCCTAACTCTAATAAATAAAAATGAAAAGAAAAAATATCAAAGTGAAATAACTAATCTAGAAAGAGATAAAAATTTAATTATATCATCAGCAATTTTAACTGAACTTAATAAAGTAGAAGCTTTAGTTAATAATGATAAAATGCAGGAAATGTATAAAGATTGGCAAAAAAGATTTAAAGAGATAAAAGATGTTGAAGTTCCTAAAATTACGGATTCTTTAATTGAAATTGAAGATTGTTTTAATGAAAAGGAATATAAAGATTTAGGAGATAAGATAGCTAAAGCAGAATTACAAATATTTTATGTTAAAACAAAGTCAAACTTTTTATTAGATGAAATAAAAGAAATTACTTTATCTGAAGAACGTAATCGAGAAACTATTACTAAATTAAAAGCTAAATATCGTGAAATATTAAATAAGTATAATAATAGTAAGAATGATTATAAAGAAGTAAGTGGACCTTTAGAATTACAATTTGAAAATGTTGATAAATTATTTGCAGCTTTTGAAGTTGCTATGGAAAATAATAGTTATGAAGAAGTAGGAAAAATTGTTAAAGGAATTGATGATTTAGTAGGTAATTTAGCTATTGTTATAGATGAAGCACCAACTATAATTATTACGGGTCGTAATTTAATACCAAATAAGATGAAAGAAATTCAAAGTATTAATGAAAGAATGATTAGTGAAGGATATAACTTAGATTATTTAAATTTAAGTTATAATATTCCTGAAACAGAGAAAAAGTTACAAGATATTTTTGCACGTCTTAATGTTTTAAATGTTGAAGATTCTTTATTAGAATTAAAAACTATTTTAGATTATTATGAAAATATTTATAATGATTTTGATAAAGAAAAACAAGCACGTAAAATATTTGATGAATATATAAGAAAAGTTTTAGTTAAAGCTAATGAACTAGAGAAGATTAATAATGGTTTATATCGTAAATTAGATGTTATTAAATATAGTTATGATTTAACAGATGACGATGTAAGAGTTATTCAAGTAATTAAAAGTGAAATAGCGACAATAAAGAAAGATTATCATGAAATAGTTGATGCCCATCGTAATAAATCTTTTGCTTATACAAGATTAGCTAAAGAAATGGAAGGTCTAAATGTTAGACTTTCTAAAACAGAAGAAAAATTAGATGTCGCTTTAAAGAGTTTAGGTAGTTTAGAAGAAGATGAACAAAGAGCTCATGAACAATTAGAGGAAATAAAAGAAATTTTAAGGAAATCTAAAAGTAGAATTGAAAGTTATAAATTACCAATTATTCCTGATAGTTATTATGTTCAATTAGATGAAGCTACTGTAGCGATTAAAGAAATGATTAAAGAAATGAATCAAAAACCTGTTTCAATAAAGACTTTAAATATAAGAGTTGATACAGCTAGGGATTTAGTACTTAAATTATATAATACATCTAATGAAGTAGTTAAATCAGCAGCAATGGTTGAAGTAGCTATTGTATATGGTAATAGATATCGTCCTGTTAATAGTAATCTTGATAAAGAAATGACAAGAGCTGAAGAATTATTTTATCAAGGGGAATTTAAAAGAGCTTTAGATAGTTTAATTAGAGCTATAAATCCTATTGAACCAGGTTTTCAAAATAAACTAAGGGAATTGGTTAAAAAATAAAGTGTAGAAATACACTTTTTTAAT
>CANQZL010000144.1 GCA_947628325.1 uncultured Bacilli bacterium | reverse complement strand
CAACTCAAACAGGTAGATTGCAACTAAAATTAAATGTATAATTTTGGTGTGAGGTGAGGAAAGTGAACAATTTAGGGGAGAGATTATTTAAACTTAGAAGAGATAAAAAATTATCTCAAGAAGAAGTAGCAGAAAAATTAAATGTTACAAGACAAACTATTTCCAAATGGGAAACAGATCAAAGTGTACCTGATTTTGATAAAATTGTTCCTTTATGTGAATTATATGGTATTACTCCTAATGAACTTTTTATTGAATTAAAAGAAAAGGAGACATCTAAAAATAATGAATTTGTTATTGATTCTGAAAAAGAACAAATAAGGATAAATAAAAAAGCCAAAGGAATAGCCTTTAGTGTTGTGTTATATTTTTTAAGTTGTGTGTGGATACTTATTTCTATTCCTGTTATAAATATGAATCCTATAGTAGCCTGTGCTTTATTTTTACTTATCTGTGGAATTGCTACCGGTATAATAATTTATGTATGTATTAAGTATAAACAAATAAAAACTTCTAAAGAAACAGAAACTGATAGATTAAGAAATCAAATTTCAAGTATTGTAGCGATAATGGTTACTATTCTATATCTTATTATAAGTTTTAAAACAATGGCTTGGCATTTAACATGGATAATATGGATTATATTTGGTTTGTTTGAAGAAATCTTAAAATTAATATTTATGTTAAGGAGTTCTAAAGATGAAAAATAAATATTTAATTATAACTTTAATTGTTATCTTAACGATTATGATGGTAGGTCTTTCCATATTTTATGTAAGTCTTTTACAAAATGATTTTAAGTTTAGTGGTTTTAGATTTGGTTTGCAAAGTAGTAATGAATTAATTCTAGATAAAACTTATGAAGAAAAATTTAATAAAATTATAATTGATTCTTCCGTAAGTGAAATAAATATAAAAAAAGCAAGTGATGATAATATTAAAGCAGTAATATATGGAGAAAAAGATTATACTAATGTTGAAAATGACAATGATGCTTTAAATATTAAAATTAGTGAAGAAGAATGTATTGGCTTTTGTTTTAATCAAAAATCATCTAAAGTAGAAATTTATTTACCAGAAAACTTTAATGGAAATATTGATGTTAAGAATAATTATGGTGATATCTATATTGATGAATTTTTAAATGCTAATATTGATATTGAAGAAGATTGTGGAGATGTAATAATACTTGGTGGAAATAATATTAAAATAGATAATAATTATGGTGATGTTGAGATAGAAAAAGCTAAGATAGTTAATATAGATGAAGATTGTGGGGATGTTGAAATTTCTAATACCAATGATGCAATAGTAAAAAATAGTTATGGTGATATCAAAATAGAATCAGTTGATAATTATCTTAATATTGAAAACAATTGTGGAGATATAAAAATTAATAGTATTGATTTAAAAAAAGATTCTTATATTAAAGATGACTATGGTGATATAGAAATAGGTAGTACAAATGAATTATTTATTGATGCTAAAACTGATTTGGGAAAAGTAAAAATAAATAATAATTATAATAAATCTGATATTACTTTAAAAATAGAAAATGATTGTGGCGATATAAAAGTAAAAAATTAAAAGAAAATAAATAGCAAACGATATATAAAGTTTGCTATTTTTCATGGTATAATTTTGTAAGAAAAGATTAATTAATTTAAGAATGGAGATATTATTATGAAAGTATTATTAGTTAATGGAAGTCCACATAAAGAAGGTTGTGTTTATACAGCTCTTAGTGAAGTTGCAAAAGAATTAAATAATGAAGGAATAGAAACTGAAATATTTTGGATAGGAATAAAACCTATATCTGGTTGTATTGCATGTCATAAGTGTTCTGAACTTGGGAAATGTGCTTTTAATGATGTTGTGAATGAGTTTGCAGAAAAAGCTAAAAATGCTGATGGTTTTGTTTTTGGCACACCAGTTCATTATGCTTCAGCATCAGGAGCTATAACATCTTTTATGGATCGTCTTTTTTATTCGACTTTTTCAAATCAAGATATATTTAGATTAAAACCTGCGGCAACTGTAGTTTCAGCTAGAAGAGCAGGGACAACTGCTACATTTGACCAATTAAATAAATATTATACAATGAATCAAATGCCAGTAATTTCATCTAGATATTGGAATATGGTTCATGGATCTAATCCTGATGAAGTAAGAAAAGATGAAGAAGGTATGCAAATAATGAGAATTCTTGGTAAAAATATGGCTTATTATTTAAAATGTATTGAAGCTGGTAAAGAAAAAGGTATTAATCTACCAGAACCAGAAAAAATAACATTTACAAATTTTATTAGATAAATACGACTTACTTTTTAATAAATAGAAAAATATAGGAGGAATAAGTATGAGTGAATTAAAAAATAAAAAAAGTCTTGTTATTTACTTTTCAAGAGCAGATGAGAATTATGCTGTAGGATATATAGATAAAGGAAATACTGAATATATTGCTGAATATGTAAGAGATTTTGTAGGTGCTGATTTATTTAAAGTAGAGCCACTAATATCTTATAGTAAAGAATATAGTAAGTGTATTGAAGAAGCAAAACAAAGAGTTGGTAATGCTCCTATCAAAAATAAAATAAATGATATTTCATAATATGAAGTTATCTATATTATGACACCAGTATATTGGGGTAGCTTCGCACCAGAAATAGAAACAGCAATAAAAGATTTAGATTTTACTGGTAAAACGATAAGAATAGTAACAACTCATGAAGGATCAGGACTAGCAAATGTTGTAAATGATATTAAAAAGATTTGTATAGGTGCAAATATATTAAATGATAGTATTGCTATAAAAGGAACTGATTGTATAAGTGCAAGAGATAAAATAGAAAATTGGATTTAATAAGATAAATATTCATTTGTAAGATAGATTGGGGGGTGTTAATTATGGCAAATGGAAGTAAAAAAGATTTTAATGTAATGATGAGAAATAATAAAGATATGCCTAAAATTCAAATTATTGAAGATGAAAAAACGATAAAAAAATATGATGGAACTAAAATGTTTTTTGCACCACCAATTTACTATAATGAGTTAATGAAAAAAGTACCAAAATGAAAACTAATTACAATTAGTCAAATGAGAGATTATTTAGCAAAGAAAAATAATGTAGACTTTACTGATCCAATGACAACCGGAATATTTGTTAGTATTGTTGCTTGGGCAAGTTATCAAAGAGATGAAGATATTACACCATATTGGCGAACTTTAAAATCATATGGTGAATTAAATGCTAAATATCCAGAGGCCATAGAATTACAAAAGAGATTACTTGAAGAAGAAGGACATACAATTATTGCCAAAGGTACAAAAAATATAAAATATTATGTTAAAGATTTTGAAGATAGTTTAATAGAATTTTAAGATGAATAGTAATTTGTTGAAATGGAGGAAGAATATGAAAAAAATTTCTTATTAGTGCAGTACCTTTTGTAATAATAGGTATATGTTTAGCAATTATCAGTACACATTTTAAAAAAACAAAGACAAATGAAGAAAAAACTTATTTAACTGAAGGTATGTGCTTTGGAATGAGCTTAGGCATAGCATTATCCACATCTCTAAATTTTAATTTAGGATTAGGAATTAGTTTAGGAATGCTAGTTGGAGAAACTATTGGGCTTTTGATAAAAAAGAAATAACTACAAATTACAAGTATACTTTAAGATGTAAATAATTTAATATTTATATCTTATTTTTTTATGTTAAATTATTTACCA
>CANQZL010000143.1 GCA_947628325.1 uncultured Bacilli bacterium | reverse complement strand
ATCGAGGAACAAAAAGAATATTATTTAAAATATAATGATACAGATTTTTTATTAACAAATGAAGAAAAAGACTTATATGAAAGAAGAAAATTAAATAATGAAGATATTGAAAGATTAAAAAAAGAAAGATTAGATAAATATCTAAATTATAGTGCTAATGATAAAAAGTATATTAAACTTATACAAATCTTAAATAGTGGTTATTACTATGATAGTAAGATTGTACAAACTGATGTATCAGATAAAGTATGTGCTATTATAAATGAAAAAAATATTAGTGGACTTACTTGTGAATATACAACAAAAAGAGTTTATTTATACGATACATTAAATGGTATTTATGGGAAAGTAGGAGAGATAAGTAAAGAAAATAAAGAATACTATCTAAATAAAGGCTATTCTTTAAATGATAAAGTAGGATTAAGTTACTTAGAAAAAGAATATGATGATTATTTAAAAGGTGAAAAAGCTAAATACTTAGTTAATGATGATAAAACTTTAACTTTACTAAGTAATTCTAAACAAGGTAATGATATAGTTTTAAGTATAGATATAGATTTACAATTAAAAATAAATGATATTGTTAAAAGTAATATGGATAAAGCTAGTAAAATGAAACATACCGAATATTTTAATACGGCTTACGTTATCGTAAGTAATCCTAATACTGGGGAAATAATAGCTAGTACGGGCTTACAAAAAATAAAAGATAAGTATTATGATGTAACAACTAATATCTTAACTTCATCTTTTACTGTCGGTTCTGTTGTTAAAGGAGCTTCGCAAACTGTTGGATATCAAAATAACTTGATTGATATTGGTAAAAAAATTAATGACGCATGTGTAAAACTTTATTTAGTTCCTGAAAAATGTTCATTTAGATATCGTGGTTGGATAGATGACATAGGAGCTTTAAAAACATCAAGTAATTATTATCAATTTATTACAGCTATTAAACTAACTGGAAATAAATATAAATATAATATGAAATTAAATGTTAATGAAGAACATTTTAATAAATATCGTGATACTTTTGCTTCTTTTGGTTTAGGTTCATCAACTGGAATTGATTTAGAAAATGAAGCTTTAGGTATAAAAGGGAATACTATTGCTCCAGACTTATTATTAAATCTTAGTATTGGTCAATATGATACATATACTCCTTTACAACTTACTAATTATATAAATACTATAGCAACATCTGGTCAAAGATATGCTCTTCATTATTTAAACAAAGTTATATCCAATGAAGAAACTATTTATGAATATGAACCTAAAATTTTAAATCAAGTTGAAAATTCTAACTTTCCTCGTATTATTGAAGGCTTTAAAGAAGTTGTCTATGATGGTACGGGACGTGGATATACAGATAAAAAATATATGCCAGCTGGTAAAACAGGAACTGCTGAAGTCGTCTATAATAAAAATGTAACAACTATAAATTCATCTTATATAATGTTTGCTCCTTATGATAAGCCCCAATATTCCGTTGTCGTAGTTACTCCAAATATATCATATAATGATGATAGAGATAATTATTCTGCACCAATAAATCGTTATATTTCCAAAGAAGTAACTAAATTACTATTTGAAAAATAAAAAATATATGATACAATATGAACGGATTAAAAAAAGGAGGGCAGTACTATGGCAAAAAATGAAAATAGACCTAATATTCAATTAGAGTGTACAGAATGTAAGCATATTAACTATGTTACTAATAAAAATAAGAAGAATACTCCAGACAAAATAGAATTAAAAAAATTCTGTAAATGGTGTAATAAGCAAACTGTTCATAAAGAAAAAAAATAGTTAAGGGGTGTAATTAATGAACGGATTAATTAATATTAATGATATTAAGAATGGAATGACTATCATTTATGATGGTAAATTGTATTTAGTACAAAGTTTTCAACATGTAAAACCTGGTAAAGGTGCTGCTTTCATGAAAGTTAAAATGCGTAATCTAAGAACAGGAGCTATTATTGAAGAAACTATTAATAGTAGTGTTAAAGTAGAAAAAGCACACGTTGATAAAAAGAAAATGGTTTATTTATATAATAGTGGTAATGGTTATGTTTTTATGGATAATGAAACATATGAACAAACTGAAATTACTGAAGATAAATTAGTTGAAGAAAAGAAATTCTTAAAAGAAAATATGGAAGTACAAATTGATTTTTATCAAGGAGAAATAATTGGTATTACTCTTCCTGAAAAAGTTGAATATGTTGTAGCTGAAACAACCGAAGCTGTTAAAGGTAATACAACTAATAATGCGCAAAAAGATGCAGTATTAGAAAATGGCTATGTTGTTAAAGTTCCATTATTTATTACTCAAGGGGAAACAATAATTGTTTCAACAATTGATGGTAAATATTCAAGTAGAGCATAAAGCTCTTTTTTGATGCTCTAAAATAACTTGTTAATAAAATTTACCATACTAATAAACTTTCTTTAGTATTATTATATGTCTTCATACTATAAAATTTTGTCAAAGAAGTTGTCAAAATGCCTTAAAATAACGCAATAACAGGATATATATGTTAAAATATAATGTATAAAGGCAAAAAATATAACATAAAATTAATAGGGTGATTATATGTATGAATATAATGGAATAAATATTAATTATAAAGATTATGGTAATAAAGATGGTAAACCAATTGTTTATTTACATGGTTGGGGACAGAATATTGAAATGATGGAACCTATTGCCAAACCTTTTATTAAAACTAATCGCCTTATTTTAATTGATTTACCTGGCTTTGGTAAATCTAGTGAACCAGATTATGCTTGGGACTTAGAAGATTTTGTAGAAATGTTAAATTCTTTGTTAAAATCTCTTAATATAGAGAAACCAAATTTAATAGGACATTCTTTTGGTGGAAAAATTTCCTTGCTATATGCTTCACAATATCCTGTAGATAAACTAATATTATTATCTAGTCCTTTTAAAGTAAAAATCAAAAAACAGCCTTTAAAAGTACGTATTCTTAAAAAAGCTAAACAAATACCAGGCTTAGGTAAATTAGCTGAAGTAATGAAAAAGAAAATGGGATCAACCGACTATAGAAATGCTTCTCCCATTATGAGAGATATTTTAGTTAAACATGTTAATACTGATTTAACTGAAGAAGCTAAGAAAATAAAATGTCCAACCTTTATAATTTGGGGAAATAAAGATGAAGAAGTTCCAGTTAGTGATGCTTATGAATTAGAGCAACTTATAAATAATAGTGGATTAACAGTTTATGAAGGATGTACACATTATGCTTATCTTGAAAATCTTAAGCAAACTAATGCTATTATAGCTTCATTTATAAAGTAAGGAAGGGTAGTAATGAAAACAATATTTATAATATCTTTAATAATTTATTTTATACATATAACTATTATTAGTACTAAATCTTTACATATGCTTCAACAAAATAGATATAATAGAGGCTATCGCTATATAAAATGGATTATTAGAAATTTTAAAGAAAATTTTATAAATGTTAATTTATTATTTTTAGTTTTCATATTAACAATGTTAAATGAAAAGATGAATTTAATAACTCCTTATTTATTTATTGCAATATATTTATTTTTAACTTATGTCTTTATTAATGAAAGAAAAAAAGAACAAGTTAAAATACCTTTAAAATATACAGCAAGAATTAAAAGATTGATTATTACAAATTATATAGTATATTTAATAGCTCCTTTAATAATGTTAATTACTTATGAAGAAGAATATTTAAGTATATATTATTTAATATTAGGTAGTTTAGCTTTTATTAATTACTTTATGTTAATAATTGATAACTTTATTAA
>CANQZL010000142.1 GCA_947628325.1 uncultured Bacilli bacterium | reverse complement strand
ACTTTCATTAAATACATCTAAATTAAAACAATATTCATCTTGTTCTATTTCAAAATCTTTATATACACCGATATCAAGTTTGGTATTTATTTCATACCCAAACTTATCTTTTAATCGGATCATAACTCTTTTTCCGTTATAATCTTGATGTTTTAATTCTGTTATTTTAGAAACAATATCAATAGTAACATCTTCACTATTTAACATACTTATAAAATTTTTAATAGATTTATCTTCTAATGAATATTTTATAAAATCTAAATCTAAATCACGAGTTGCACGACGTAAATCATTTGAAATACTGTGCATAACAACTCCACCTTTTATAGTTACATTTTTATTAAATTTACTTTTAGAGATTTTTAATAAAATTATATCTTGTGCAACTTTTGCAACTGCATCAGCATTTTTATAACCAATTTCTTCATATTTTTGGACTAATTCATATAAATTCACTAGAAAACCTCTTTTTGAATAATATCAAGTATTCGTTCTTCTTGACTATAATTTTCCAAATATTGTTCTATTTTCCAATTTTGTAAATCATCAACAATATTTCTATAATTTAATATAACTTCTTTATAATAATCAAATGGAATACTTTTCTTATTTTTTATAAGTTCTATTAACATTTTTTCTTTATTATAAATAGTTATAGAAACACCCTCAAATATTATATTTTCTTTTCCAAGTTCAAATAAGTTATCATTTACAAAAAACTGTTTTATTCTCTTATCTTTTATTCTTACAGCATTTCTTTTAGTTGCTAAACATATTTTATCTGGTATTACATCTGTTAAATTATGATAATAGTATGCCGACTCTCCTGTAATAATTGCTTGAGGGTATTTTTTAACAATAATCTCTAAATAGTGAACATTTTTCTTATTAGAATAAATACCTTTTTCAATTTTAAAAATTTTTTGCTCTTTTACGGCTTTTTTTATTTGATAATTTGACTTATATTCACTTAACAATTCTTTATGTGTATATAACATTTTTTATCACCCACTTTGATTTTAACTTAAATGCTCACATTAGTCAATAACTATGTGAGCATTTAGTACAATTTTCGAAAATTTATTATGTATAAGTTTTTATCTTAATTTTAAAACACAAAAACACTCAACATGCTCTGTAAAAGGAAACATATCTAACATATACGTATCACATAAATCATATTTTTTACTTAATAATTTTAAATCTCTTGCCAATGTCATTGGATCACAAGAAATATAAATAATCTTGCCTGGTTTAAAATTCATAATAGTTCTTACTACACTTTTATCTAACCCAGCACGTGGAGGATCAACAATAATAGTATTAACTTGATCTTTTATTTTAGGTAATTCACTCTTAACATCACCTAACATATGCAATATATTATTTCTCTTATTTATTTTAGCATTCATAGCAGCATTAACTATTGCATTTTTAACTATTTCTATTCCATAAACTTTTTTTACTTTTAAAGAAGCATTAATACCTAAAGTACCTACTCCACAATACAAATCTAATATAATTTCATTATCTGCAATATATTCATTAACAAGTTTAAATAATTTTGAACATATATGTCTATTTACTTGAAAAAAAGAATCATATGAAACAACAAATAATTGATGATTAATTATTTCAATAAAACTATTATCACCATAATATAGATTATCATTAATTACTATACCAATTATTTTATGGTTTTTCTTCAAATAATCTAGATAAGGTTTTACTTTATTTTTTGATTTAATCCAAATTAATAATTCATTATTATAATTAGACCTAATAATAACTTCTCCATTTTTTACATTTAGGTATTTTATATCTTTCAAAAACTTATTTATAGCTTTTTCAGCTAAAAGACACTCTTCTATTTCAATAAAATTATGACTAGAAGATTCATAATAACCATATTTATTATTTAGTACTTTTAAAGTTATTTTATTGCGATATTCTAAATTCTTAGATGAAGTAATTACTTTTATTTCAGGACTTAAATTAGCATATTTTAACATAATCACCGATAATTTATCTTTTTTATAATCTATCGTATCATTATAATTTAAATTTTGAAGTTCACAGCCACCACATATTCCAAAATAAGGACATAAACTATCAACTCTTTTAGGACTTTTAGTAATTATTTTTTCAACAACAGCTTCATTATATTTTTTGTTTTCTTTTACCAATTTAATTACAACTTTTTCTTCAGGCAAAGCATTTTTAACAAAAGTTATCTTATTATTAAAATAACAAATTCCACGTCCTTGATTATCTAATTTTTCTATTTTTACTTCTTCCATAATATACCTCTATGACAATATATTATATGATTTTTTTAAATTTTACAAACATAAAAACAATTAAAGTTATTATTAATAAAATTATTCCCACTATTTCATATAAATATATACCTTTGCCACCAGTAACTGGAGCATTATAATACTTAGAAAAATAATAATCAACAACTACATCTTTATGTATTTCTCCACTAGTATTTCCTGAATCACTCAAATAAACCCACTCACTTCCAACATCATCATAATTAGTCGTATATTGATCACCATTATAATAAGTTGTTTCTTTAGAAGGTATTATTTTTTCTCCAGTCATTTCATCATAATAATTTACTGTAAGACGATACTTTAATCTAACATCAACTTCTGGAGTATCATATTCTAAAGGAGGATCGTTTTCTATAGTTGAAATAACTCGAGCTATATTAGGAATATAATCAACATTAGAAACCCCATCTTTAACTATCACAGGAATTTTTAAGTAATAAGTATGACTATAAAATAAATAATTATTTAAAGCTGTATCTTGAGCAACTGCATTTACTTCATTATCATTAATTTCAATGTTAAAAAACATTTTTGAATCTACATCATTTTCATTTACTATTTGTATATTATCTTCATCTATTATTAAATTACTATCAATTTTATCTTTTATTGATATACTTGAATAACGTGTATTTGCATATAACTGTGGATACTTTTCATGGAAAGATATAAGAGTTCCATAATAATTATTAGGTATATATTGTGATACTGTATATTCAAACGTATCTCCACAAAATACTTCACTTACATTAACACTTTTTTTAGGAGGATCTATCTCAAAAACATAAGGAGATGCAAACATATAATAAATTCCACATTTTTCTCCACCATAAGTAAATTCATAATATGAATTCTCAAGATCTTTTGTAAGCATCAAAGCTGAAGTAGCAAACCAAATTCCATCAGGATTTATTCTTTTACCATTAGAATCAAAATTAGCAGATTTTATAGCTATACCATTATCAATTTGTTGCAGCAAATACTTATTAAACTTTTTACCTCCAACAGGAGGATTACTATCTCTATTATAATAAATTTGTGATGAACCTACATTTGGTCTAAATCCTTCATAACCATATATAAAATTTTGAGCAGAACCATCTCGTGTTGGAACATCTATATCAGAAAAAATTCCATTAACATGTGTTATATTAGCAAGTTCTCCACTAACTATCCCACTATTTGAATCAAAAACATAAGTTCCTGCTTTATAATAAGTTATACTAAAATCACAATTAGCATATTGAGCATTAAGTCCAAAAAGTATAGGACTCCCTATCGAAACACCATGATATACTACATTAGTTGATGGAGAAGTTTGAGAAGTAATAAGAGGAAAAACATTTTTCATTTCCAAGGTTACATACCCATTATGTTTAGCATACGACATAACATTTTTAATTTCAATTATAACATCTATTAAATCCCCATCCTCATCTATTGCACAATTAGTAATTGCCATTTTAAATTTATCCCGAGTTTCGCACTTGTTAAAGCAAAAAATCACCATTTAGCCCAGTATTTATAAGGCTTTATAGTGATTTTTAGTT